>CBFQYI010000212.1:0-7861 GCA_965720825.1 uncultured Chryseobacterium sp.
GAACCCCTCTTACCAGAATGAAAATCTGAGGTCCTAACCGATAGACGAACGGGCCGGTTAGATTTATTTAAATATAGCTTTTTCTACGTCGATCTTTATAAAACCACCGTTGTTACAGTGGTCTTATAAGATGTAAGTAGCCCGTAGGGGAATCGAACCCCTCTTACCAGAATGAAAATCTGAGGTCCTAACCGATAGACGAACGGGCCAGCTATATTGTTACGCTAATTTATTAACGTGCTTTGTTAATTTGCTTTTCAAGTTAGCCGCTTTGTTCTTGTGGATAATATTTTTCTTAGCTAATTTATCCAATAAAGCGATAACTTTTGGCAATTGTTCTGTAGCAGCAGCTTTGTTCTCTTCATTTCTTAAAGCTTTTAAAGCTGTTCTAGCAGTCTTGTGGTAATATCTGTTACGAAGTCTTCTAGTTTCGTTTTGTCTGATTCTCTTTAGTGCTGATTTATGATTTGCCATATCGTTTAAATGTGAGTGCAAAACTATAAACTTTTTTTTAAACTACCAAATTTATTTTTAAAAATTTTAATTTTCTTCTGATAGGTACTTTCTCAGTTTATTTATTGCTTGTTCTATTTTTAAATTTTCTTGTTCTTTCTCTATTTTTTTGATCGTATTTCCCAGCATGATCAGTGCATTATTCCATTCTCCAGTGGTATTGGTGAAAGTAAGTTCGTCAATTGTTACTTCAAAAGCAACCCTTTCTCCAGTCCTGTAAAGTCTGAAACTGATTTTATCATCTCTGCCTGTAATCCCGCCTTCATTGATTTGTAAATCATAACTTTTTGGGTTAGAGTGGATTTTCTTAAAAAGCAATTTCGCTTCTTGTATTTTTAAATCCGGCATGATATAAAATTTGATAGTCTGTAGAAAACTACAAACAATGATTTATCAATAATATTTTTCATCAGTGTTTCCATATTTGTGTGACCAAGTATGGTAAAATTTTTGCAAATATAATGCTTTTGTGACATATAACATAAATGGAATGCTTTTTTCAAATAAAAGTCACTGTCTTTTCAGTATAATGGCGGTAATTATCAGACTGTCAGTGTCCTGAAATTTTGTGTTCCTTCATGAATGCAAATCTCAAAATTTGAAAAGTTTTTCATCGCTATTAATGATTGGAAATATTTCTGAATGAGGATTTGGTATTGAAAATCAATAGCCTAAAATTTATTTTAAATAATAAAGAAGGACATTTAATTGTCCTTCTTTACTGTTCTCAAAAAGAGTTTGATGTTCATTTTTTTAGATTAAAAGTAACTTTTTAAGTAATCCAGGGAGTTTATAATTTTATATCATCTTTCCCTGTAATTTCAATAAGTTGTAGGGTTTCGCGCAAATCAACTTTGTTTAAAGGATCGAATTCATTGTAATCATTAAAGGCAATACCTGTTAGATCTGCAATTTTTTGTAATGGAACCTGATAAGTCTTAAATTGACCAAAACCATCTTCTCTGATTCCTTCTTTATTTCTAAAATCTTCAATGTTGTCTGGTTGTTTTAACATATAGCCGCTTACCGAAGGTGTTCCATCTGCTTTTATCATCATTGCCACTTTCCAAAATTGTAATGGCAGCAAAACACCTCTGTATGGAATGTCATCTTCACTAAATACAGGACCTGTAAAAACAGAAACTTTAATATCTTCCCGTCCCGCACTATCCAATATATAGTTTTCAAGGCTTAACCAGGTCTTTTGGTTCAGGTCTTTATGTTGCGGAGTAGAATTTGAAAAGTGAAAAGTATCATCATTGGCGGCGGCTGCATTTGGGCCCCAAACAGGATCCAATCTCCTAACCATATGTCCGCGATCCAGATCATTATCGGCATACACGGCTGGACCCGTTTGATATTTTTCGTCCATTCTTGGATCAATGATCCATTTTGTATTTTCTCTTTTTATCGGATCAAGCCTATTCCCATCGATATTGACTGCTGTCATAATACACAGTTTTCGGCTTTTATGGATGGCTATCGAAAAATTAAAATAATGCAGAAGATTTTTGTTGGTGTCTGTAGGATTTAATAATGGTGCTAAATTTTTACTTTGAGATTTTAATAAGTCCTCGATTTCAATTTTGAAATTATCTGAGCTTACAAAGTTTGCATCATATCCGTTTCTGCCCTTGTAATTTGGGTTTTTTGCTTTTTCTATAAAGAAAGGTTGCTCCTTAGTATCTTGGCTAATGGGAATACTGTGTGTTGTATTTTGTAAAACCAAGTTGTCTGTAAGTCCTATACCTATTGTAATTTCAACAGGTACGTTAAAGGTAATTTTGTTGCTCATTTCGTTTAATTTTTTATTGTCAGATGGAGTTTGATGGAGAGTTTGTTCTGTTAAGATTTTTGCCTCGGAAATTGAATTTGAATTATTGAATATTTCCTCAACCAAATTATTGGGAAATTTTGCCCGTATACTGTTTATGTTGCTTTTAATATCTTGCAGAATGGAACTAATTCTGACGCCTTCATTGGCAATCCAGTCTATAAGATTCTCATCCATGTTTTCTTGAAATATAGTTCCGTCCTTACACAAGTAATTACCTTGTTCGTCCTTTCGGGGGACTCCGCTATGATGCAGTGCAACAACCTGCCACTGATCATTATAAACAGGTGCACCGGAGGAGCCTTGTGCAGTGTCTGTAGAATAGGTTATAAAGTCTTCTGTTTTAGCAATTAATTGGTTTTCCCTAATAGCAATCTGCTTGTATTGTCCTGAAGGATGTTGTATAATTGAGACGTATTCTGAAACAAGAGCTTTATTCGGGTCCTCATTAAGCTTTAAAAATCCAAAATGATTGAGCGGTTTGATCTTGCTTTTAGAATCGGGGTTTACATAGACAATTGTAAAGTCTAATCTTTCATTTGTATAAAAGAATTTGTTTACATTAAAAGTAAATATATGGCTTACTGTAGGCTCGCCAAATTGGTCGTATTGAAAATTGAATTCAGCCAGACTATTTTGGACATCACCCTCATTTGCAAATACATGATTGTTTGTGAGCAAGAGATTGGGAGAGATTAAAAAACCAGTTCCATAACCTACGTTACCACCACTTATATTCTTTACATGAATTCTGCATACAGGATTTGAAGCTAAAAACCCCAATTGTAGATAATTTATACTCATTAAATCATTTTTATTCAGGATTCTTTCCTTTGCAATATCGAAAGGTTCAAAGCGATTTGAAACAAGGTGATCTAATCTTTCGTTAATAATAACTTTCTCACTTAACCATGTTGGTGATTCAATTACAGCTTTAGCATGAGGAAGACTCAATTTTGAAAATCTTTTTTCACTCTCTGCTATGAATTTTAGATTGGATAGTTTCATATGTTTTTAATTAGTTTTTTACGACTATTTATAAGAGTGCGAATTCTCTACTCTTATCCTTTAATTTGATGCTCGGTTTTTTACAACGGTGTTCAGTTTGTACAATACTTAGACTATGTATGAGTACAAATTTCAGTTATAATCAGAATCATTTCAATTACCCTTTTTCGTGATTTTGAGGCAGGGGGTTATTGGCTCAAAATTGCTTCTGAAATCAGAAATGTAATATGGGGCAATCAAAAGTTTGCTTTTGTGGATATTGGAAAAAAATGAAACTATTGCCCTAAAGAATCTTTGAAAGAGATGAAGAAAGATTATGGAATTCGCCCTGTACAAAGTGTGTACAAGAGTCCTTTTAAAATTCGTGGAGATTCCGTTGAATTTTGGAATAAAAAAATCCCTGAACCTTGTACTGGTTAGGGATTGATTGATCTAGTTTGGTAGCCTATAGGGGAATCGAACCCCTGTTGCAAGAATGAAAATCTTGAGTCCTGACCACTAGACGAATAGGCCAAATTTTGAGGTTGCAAAAGTAGGAATTAACTTTTAAACTTCAAAATTATTTTTTTTGATTTATTTGTAGACCTTTTGTATCACAGTATTTTTGACACCTTTAGCTTCAAGTTCCTTTTGAAGTTTTACAGCATCTTCCAATGTGTATACTTTTCCATAGGTGTAGTAAAATATACCATTGTCCTTATTTCGTTCCACATCTTTTAAATTCTGAAGGATATAAGAATTACCATTCAGCTTATCGCCTGCATATACTTCGATCGTATAATATCCCATGCTGATTCTCTGATTCGGCATAAATCCTACAGCAAATGCATTTCTGAAACCTGCATCTTTCGCTGTTTTAAGATTAATATCTTTTACCGAAGCCATATTGGTTACCGCATAGTAATACTTGTATTGTCCGTTTTCTTTAAGGGTAAGAATATAGTTCAGGCCTTTCAGGGCAGGATCATTTTCATTGTATTTCGTAGGAGAACTCATCAATAGAATTCTGAAATCATTTTTCAAAGGAACTTCTGCTGGTTTTTCAGGCTCTGGTTTTTTGACTGCAATAGAACCTCCGGATTTTCTGTCAATAGCCTTTTTGTAATCTATAATAGCATTGTAGATACTTTCCGCAATTTCACTCTGTCCTTTGTCTGAAGCAATATAGTGGCTTTCCTCAGGGTGATTGATAAAACCGGTTTCTATCAGTACAGATGGCATGGCATTCATACGAAGAACGTGAAGGTTTTTCTGAAATACACCTCTTGAGGATCTTTTATCTTTATTAACAAAGTTATCTTCTACTAATCCTCCCAAAAGAAGACTTGATTCCAGATATTTGCTTTGCTGAAGTTTCAGGGCAATTAATGATTCCGGAGAATCAGGATTATATGAACCAAAGGTTTGTTTATCTTTTTCATCCAGGAAGATCACGTCATTTTCCCTTTTGGCTACTTCAAGATTTTCATTATTCTGGTTGGGCCCCTGTACATAAGTTTCAGTACCATAAGCTGTAGGCCTTTGGGAAGAATTACAGTGAATGGATACAAAAAGGTCTGCCTTGCTTCTGTTGGCCAGATTGGTTCTGTCTGATAGAGAAGGATACTCGTCTATTTTACGGGTATATATTACTTTGAAATCTCTGTTTTTCTCCAACATGGCACCTACTTTTAACGTAATGGCAAGTGTAATGTCTTTTTCTGCGACTCTTCCAATGTCGGAATAAGTCCTGTTGGCTCCATGATCACTTCCTCCGTGTCCCGCATCCAGAACGATAGTAAACTTCTTTTGAGAGAAAATAAAGTTACTGGTTAGGATAAGGAGAAATGATAAAATTATTTTAAAATTTTGTTTGTGCATCTTACAGTTATAAAAATTATATTAATTTTGGGCCTTAATTATATAGTATAAAATTGGCCAAAACCGTCTTCAAAAATATATTACAAATTTTAATTATCCTAATTTTTAACAATTTTTTAGCACAGAAAACTCCTGAAAAATTGCCTAAAAATGCGGTTAATGATACTATTTCCAAAAAGGATACCATAGTTGTAAAAAAAGAACCCTTAAATGATGTTCTTCGTACAAAAGCGGATGATCAGAGAAGAGATGTCCCTAAAAAGATGACATTCCTGAACAAAAATGCTCAGGTAAAATATCAGGATATGCAGATTGATGCAGATTATATCTCTATTGATGATAACAAAAATCTGATCTATGCAAGAGGGAAACAAGACTCTTTAGGGAAAATTATTGAACCTGTAATTACTACACAGGCCGGGAAAAAATACGAAACCAACGAGTTCAGCTATAATACAAAAACCAAACAGGCGATTGCTTTCAATGCAAGAACAGAAGAAAGTGAAGGAGTAATTATAGCTCAGAAGACTAAAAAATATAATGATTCCGTATTCGCAATGAGAAAAGCGGATTATACAACGGATGATTATTTCATTAAGAAAAAAGATACGGCAGCGGATTATTTTATGAGAGCTTATAATATCAAGCTGATTAAAACCAAAACAAAATCCCAGATCGTTACAGGTCCTATTCAGATGTTTATTGAACAGGTGCCTACACCGCTTTATCTTCCGTTTGCCATTTTACCGTTTTCAGATAAAAGGGCAGCAGGTATTCTGATCCCAAGTTTTGGGGAAAGAGAAGATGTAGGTTTCTTCCTGAACGGGATAGGATATTACCAACCCATTGGAGAACACTTCGACCTTAAAGTTTTAGCAGATATTTACACGAAAGGAAGCTGGAACTTACGTCCTCAGGTGAATTACCAGAAAAAATACCGTTATTCAGGAAACTTTACGGCAGACATCGGTACCATGGTAAGAGGGATTAAAGGTTTGGATGATTATACTAAAAACAGTACCTATAGAATCAACTGGACACATTCCCAGGATTCTAAGGCCAATCCTTTCCTTACATTCAGTGCTTCTGTGGATATTGTAAGTACCAAGTTCTATAATAACCCGCTGAATAACAACTATATTTTCAACCAGAATGTATTGAATACTCAGCAGAACTCTACGGTAACCCTTACCAAAAGATTCCTGAAACTTCCGATGACTATTACAGGAACGGCATCATATTCTCAGAATTTTGCTACAGGATTGGCAGACCTTCGTCTTCCACAGATGAACGTAGCCATCAACCAGTTCTATTTATTTAAGTCAAGAACAGGGATCAGACAGGGACTTCTTGAAAATATTACGGTAAATACCGGGTTCAACCTTACCAATTTCGTAAATACTCAGGAGAACGAGCTATTTAAAAAAGAAATGTGGGATAAAATGCAGACAGGACTTAAAAACAATATCGCATTGGCTACCAATACAACGTTGGCGAAATATTTCACTTTCAGTTTAAGTGCCAATATCGACAATGCTTTGACAACAAAAACGTTGAACAGATATTATGATCCGGTAAAAAATGTAACAGTTGACGAGATTAATAAAAACTTTACAGGATATTCTACTTTCTCCACTTCTGCCAGTCTTCAGACAACGCTTTTTGGAATGATGAAATTCAAAAAAGGATCTACAGTAGAAGCGGTGAGACATATGATGACTCCAAGTCTGAGTTTTACTTATTCACCGGACTTTTCAAGTCCGAACTTCGGATATTACAGAAACTATTATAATGCAACAGGAGCGTTGACACCATATTCTATTTTTGAAAAAGGAATTATCGGAAGCCCGTCAAGTGGTATGCAGGGAGCCTTAGGTTTCAATATCGGTAACAATATTGAGATGAAAGTAAAGTCTAAGAGTGATTCTACAGGAGTAAAGAAAATCAAAATTTTTGAATCTTTAAACCTTGCAGGAAGCTACAACTTTGCCGCTAAAGATCATCCCTGGTCTGTGTTTTCAATCAACGGACAGTCTTCATTTTTCAATAATAAACTTACTGTAAATACCAGTCTTGCATTAGAACCTTATAAAATTGATTTCTCATCAGGAGAGAATACGGGAGTGAGAACAGAACAGTTCGGCCACTTCAGTGTACAAGGATTCAACGTTCAGCTATCTTATCCTTTAAGCAGTGAGATTTTTGGGCAGAAAACAGATTATGCCAAGAAATATTCTTCGAAGGGAGAGGTCCGAAATGAAAATTATTATTTTGATGATGATCATTACGCTCACTTTGATCAGGCATGGACTTTGAATATCAGTGCTAATTATGCTTACTCTAAAGGGGTAAGCAGATTTGCCAACAAAATTGCATCCATAGGATTGGACGGTAGTATCAAGCTGACCCCTTACTGGAATATCAACGGAAGTACACATTATGACATGGTGACTAAAGAATTGGCTTATACCAGAATTGGTTTTTCAAGAGATCAGCGAAGTTTTACCATCAATTTCAACTGGGTTCCTTTCGGACAGTATAAAGTGTATGACTTCTTTATTGGTATCAAAGCCAATATCTTAAGTGATGCATTGAAGTACAAAGACAGAAGCTTTACCCAGCCTAATGCACCTTTCTAATATCAGA
>CBFQYI010000213.1:0-7858 GCA_965720825.1 uncultured Chryseobacterium sp.
GCTTCCGGTAATGGCAATGATCTTTGCATCTGTAAATTCAGACGCAAATTCAATTTCAGAGGAAAGTCTGATTCCTTTTTCATGAATTTTATTGATGATGTCTGCCTTTTTCGGAATTCCCGGGCTTTTTACAATCCAGTCAGCATTTAAAACCCTTTCTTCATCGTGGTTTCCTTCTTCAAATTCAATTTCATTATCGGTAAGAAACTGCTTATAGTTATCCTTAATGGCTCCTTTATCTGAAAGAAATACTTCCAGACCTTTCTTTTTGGCCAAATAAGCAGCTCCGCATCCGCTTTCTCCACCTCCTAAAACAACTATTTTCATATTATAAAAGCTTTATGCTATAGGCTTTAAGCTTATTGCTTATTGCTTACAGCTTTTAATTTTTATCTCATTTTTAATGTGATCAGACATACAATAGCCAATATTACCCCGATGATGATCATTCTGTTCACGATTTTACTTTCGTGAAATCCTTCTTTCTGATAATGATGGTGTAATGGTGACATTTTGAATAGTCTATTGTTTTGAGCGTATTCCAGCCCGAATTTTCTTTTTCTGTATTTGAAAACTACTACCTGAAGCATTACAGATACGTTTTCAATTAGGAAGATTCCGCATAATACAGGAATCAGCAATTCTTTTCTTAAAATGATGGCTAAAACGGCAATCACCCCTCCCAACATCAAACTTCCGGTATCTCCCATGAAAACCTGTGCAGGATAGGTATTGTACCAGAAGAATCCAATCACGGCACCTACCATTGCCACGGCAAAAATGGTGGTTTCTCCCATATTCGGCAGGAACATGATATTGAGATAATCTGCAAAGATGATGTTCCCCGAAAGGTAGGCGAAAAGCGCCAGTGTAAGCAATATAATGGCACTCGTTCCTGCTGCGAGACCATCAATTCCATCTGTGATATTGGCTCCGTTTGAAACGGCTGTTACAATAAAGATCACAATAGGAATAAAGACAATCCATGCCCACTCATGGGCATCTTTATCATTCATCCAGAATAAAATTCCGCTATAGTCGAATTCATTATTTTTTGCAAATGGAACGGTAGAAACGGTAATTTTTTCTGTAGGCATAAAGTTTTGCTCTACATTGTTTCTGTTCACTACTTTAGCATCTGCATATTTTCTTTTTACGGTAATATCCGGGTGAAAATACATGGTAATTCCGACAATTAGCCCTAAACCAACCTGTCCTACAATTTTGAATTTACCACTTAAACCATCTTTATTTTTTTTAATTTTCTTTAAATAATCATCAAGGAAACCAATTGCCCCCATCCAAAACATAGAAACCAGCAGCAGAACAATGTACACATTGGTAATTCTTGTAAAAAGCAATACCGGAATGATGGTTGCCAAAATAATGATAAGACCTCCCATGGTAGGAGTTCCTTCTTTTTGTTTCTGCCCATCCAATCCCAGATCACGCACCAATTCTCCCATCTGTTTTGTTCTCAGGTAATTGATTACTCTTTTTCCGTAGACAAGAGCAATAATAAGCGAGAATAATACAGCCATTCCGGCACGGAAGGAGATGTATTTCAACATTCCTAATCCCGGAACGTGAATTCCATGGTTGGTTAGATATTCGTATAGATAGTATAGCATGTTTCTGTTTTTTTATTATTTAAAAATTTAATTTATTTAAAGATTTAAAGATTGGGTTTCTCAATATTTTCACTTAAATACTTAATGAATTTTGATATGTTTGAAGAAACTTCTCTTGAAAGAGCAATAATTTCTTCTGCTTTATTTTCGTCACCTAATTTTAATCTTTTACTTACAATCAGCATGCTTTTGACTTCAGCACAGCTGCCTTTCGCAATTTTTAAATATCTAATAAATTGTCTGTTATTATTATATTCTGAGCCTTCTGCAATATTATTACTAATAGAAAAACTCGCTCTTTTTATCTGGTTATTAAATTCAAATTCTTTTTCAAAACTTTGACTTTGAAGAAAAATATAGACTTTTTCAATAAGATCTAAACTTTTGATATACACAGGAAAGTTTTCAAAATTCTTTGTCATTATCAAATCTTTAAATCTTTAAATGAATTCAATCTTTCAATTTATTTGGACATTAATTTCCAAAGCTCATTAATTACTTCTTTGTCATCAAAATGGTGTTTCACACCATTGATCTCCTGATAGGTTTCGTGCCCTTTTCCGGCAACTAAAACGATATCTTTGGGTTCTGAAAACTTTATGGCCATTTTTATAGCCTCTTTTCTGTCCGGAATTGAAGTGTATTTGCTGAAGTTCTGAGGTTCAACACCTGCTTCAATTTCTTTGATGATCTGTGCAGGATCTTCTGTTCTCGGATTATCTGAAGTGATGATTGCCAAAGTTGATTTTTTGGTGGCAATATTTCCCATTTCAGGTCTTTTGGAGTGATCTCTGTCTCCTCCACAGCCGAATACGGTGATTAATCTTTCGTTTTTGGTTCTGATATCGTTGATACTGTCCAGAATGTTTTCCAAAGCATCCGGAGTATGTGCATAGTCTACGATAAAGAAAATTCCACCATCGGATTTGAAGGTTTCAAATCTTCCGGATACTCTTTTTAATTTGCTGATAGCCTGAAGAATTTCATCCTGCCCGAAACCTAGCTCTTCAGCAATTCCGAATACAAGCAGCAGATTGTATACATTGAATTTTCCGGTTAATGTCGTCCAGAATTCTTTTCCATTGAAATTCAACAGCATTCCGTTGAAATCTACTTCCAATAATTTCCCGTGATAGTCTGCCATGGTTTTCAAAGCATAAGACTTCTTTTTAGCCTTTGTATTCTGAAGCATGACGTTTCCATTTTTGTCATCTACATTGGTGATGGCAATGGCTGTATCTTCTAACTGATCGAAGAATCTTTTCTTTGTTTTTAAATATTCTTCGAATGTCTTATGATAATCTAAATGATCATGAGTAAGGTTGGTGAAGCCTGCTATTTTGAAGTGTAATCCTTCAATTCTGTTTTGGGCAATTCCGTGTGAGCTGACTTCCATGAAGGCATATTCACAGCCTTTTTCTACAGCCTCGGCTAGAATCCTGTTGATGGTAATCACATCAGGAGTTGTGTGGGTGGCCGGAATAATTTCTTCACCAATTCTGATTTCAACAGTAGAAAGTAGAGCGGCTGGATATCCAAGGTTTTTGAAAACATCAAAAAGAAGGGTAGAAACAGATGTTTTTCCGTTAGTTCCTGTAACTCCTATCAGTTTTAATTTCTGAGAAGGATTTCCGTAGAAGTTAGAGGCAAGATGGCCTAAGGCTTTAGATGAATCTTTTACCTGAACATACGTTACATTTTCTGCCAATGTTTCAGGGAACTCTTCGCAAACGATTGTGGCGGCTCCTTTTTCAATAGCAGATGCAATGAATGAGTGGCCATCCACTACTGTTCCTCTCATTGCAATGTAAAGAGAGTTTTCCGTAACTTTTCTGCTGTCGATCACCAATTCAGTCACCTCACGGTTGTTGTCACCGTGGATTTCCAATACTGGGATTCTGTTTACTAATTCTGTTATTATCATCTTTATCAATAAGGCTTGCCTTATTTGGGTTTAAATGTTCCTTTCGAAACCTTGTTTTAATTTTGCAGAGACAAATAAATTCTCTGGTTCTTACTGATCGTTGTGCCTTCCAGAGGGAATTGTTCTTTAATTCTTCCTACTCCTTTATAATCGACACGGTAGCCTAAGTTTTCCAGCTGCGGGATTACATTTTTCCCGATTAATCCTACTACATTAGGCATTTGCTTATCATTGACTGCTACTTTAACATTAGGTTCAACCATTTTGCTCAGGTTTACCTTTTTGTCTACCAGCATTTCTTTTTCAATATTCTGAGGTGTTTTCAGGAATGTTTTTCCTGCAATTTCTTTAAACACCGGTGCTGAAACGGAACCTCCATAAAATCCTTTTGCTGTGTTAGGCTCACTAATCATTACATAACAAGTATATTTTGGAGCGTCAGCCGGATAAAATCCTGCAAAGGATGCACGGTACTTCATTGGACCTGGCAGCCAGTATTCAAATCTTGCAGTACCTGTTTTTCCTGCCATTTTCAGGTTAGGGGTAAAGATGCTTCGTCCAGTTCCTTTTTCTACGGCTTTGGTTAAAGCGCTGGTCATCATTTTAATGGCTTTTTCAGAGGCCATTTTGTTCACCATTACTTCGGGTTTGGCATTGTACATTACTTTACCGTCTTTCATGATTTTATCAATGAATAAAGGCTTAAGCATTTTTCCTCCATTAGCAACTCCGTTGTAGAAGGTTGTTAACTGCAACAGGTTGATGTTGGAAGAGTATCCGTAAGAGATAGAAGCTAATGTTGCAGCGTTCCATCTTTTATTTTGTGGGGTTACGATCTTCGGTTTTGTGATTCCCGGAAGCTCGATATCCATTTTGTCGAATAATTTCCAACGTTTCAGGTGGTCAAGGAAAATCTGAGGCTTTTCTGCATAATACTTTGTGATGAGCTTTGAAGTTCCGACGTTACTGGATTTTGCTAACACATCACTGATATCGTATGTTCCTCCTCCGTGGCCGTCAGAGATTCTCTGTTTTGCATATACCCAGACTCCGTTTCCTACGTTTACTGTTGTATTTTCATCGATGAATCCGTCATCCATTGCAGCTAAAAGTGAAATGGTTTTAAAAGTAGATCCGGGTTCGATATTATCTTTCAGCGCGTAGTTATAAGAGTCTTCGTATTCTCCTTCTTCTGTTCTTCTTAAATTAACAAGAGCACGTACTTTTCCGGTTTCAACTTCCATCACAATTACGGTTCCGTGTTTGGCTTCGAAATTAATCAGCTGCTTCTCAAGTGCGGAGTGCGCAATGTCTTGAATTCTAAGGTCTAAAGTCGTATAAACATCTTCTCCGTCTACCGGTTCCTGAACTTTCCAGAAGTCGATCGGTTTCCATTGGGAAGAGTTGATTCTTTGCTCCAATCTTTTGCCATCTGTTCCGGTTAAATATTTTGAGAAAGCACCTTCCAGTCCTGATCTAAGCTCTCCGTTATCCATTCCGATAGTTCCGGCTCCGATTTCTGAAGTAGCCAATTCTCTTTTATAGTTTCGGTCAACAATAAATCCTCCTTTATTTTTTCCTCTTTTGAAGATCGGGAATTTTCGGATTCTGTCGTATTGATCGAAATCCAGTCCTTTTACCAAAGTATAATACTGGTTTTTCTTTTTCTTCTGCTCATCAAACTTCTGCCTGAATTCTCCTCGGGATTTTCCGAACATTTTGCTCAGAGAATCGGTGAGCGCTCCGATGTTGTTGGAGTACACCGTATCTTTCATTGTTTTGAAATCAAGATAGATGTCATATCTCATCACTGTTGTGGCAAGAATAGAACCGTCGGAAGCAAAAAGGTTACCGCGGGCAGCTTTTAAAGTAGCTTCACGATAATTTTTATTAATGTAATCGTCTTTTATCTCCTGGACATTGGTGTTCTGTAGGATGACAATTCTTGCCAGGAACATGACAAACACGCACAAAGCTACCACTGCAAAGAGGTAGCCCCATCGTAACGTTTTCTTACGTTTATTGTCGTATTCATTTTGCTTTTGCATCTGTACTGTCCAGTTTTATTAGCAATTTGTGAGGGTGGTTTTCCAGGGTCATTAATGAATCCCGGGCGACCTCTTTCCCCAGCTCTGATTCCATTTTTACTTTGATCAGCTTACTCTGGGCGTAAGCGTTTCGAGATTTGTATTCTTCTGTTTCTTCCTTTAAGGCGTTTACAATTTTTATTTTTTTATTGACGAGGTGGTTGGTATAAATCATGGCCATCATCAGAACAAATAAGAGGAGAAAATACCTGTAATGTATTTTGATCTCATCACGGTTCAGAAAGTTTCCTTTTATAATATCTATAAAAGTGAGTCTTTTCTGGGGGCGATTTGTTGTTCTTTTTGCCAATTTATGATGTCAATTTGCTTTGCAGTGAATTTACTTCGTGTCAATTGTCAATTTTATTTTATTAAATGATTCACTATTGACGATTCACTCATTCACATTTTATACTTTTATTCCTGTTCTCATCTTGGCACTTCTTGCTCTTGAGTTTTCTTCAATTTCCTGATCATCAGGAATGATTGCTTTACTCTTTATCAATTCGAATGCCTTTTTATAATTTCCGTAGATATCTCTTTCCGGTTCTCCTTCGAACATTCCGTTTTTCAGGAATCTTTTTACCAAACGGTCTTCCAGGGAGTGGTAAGAAATAACGACTAATCTTCCTTCCGGTTTTAATATATTGAAGGCCTGAACCAGCATTTCTTTCAATACTTCAAGTTCCTGGTTTACTTCAATTCTTATCGCCTGAAATAGCTGAGCATAGAACTTATTCACTTTGTGAGGCGGAATATAGCTGAACAATTTTTTCAGATCTTCCGTAGTATCTATACTTTTAGTTTTTCTGTGGTGAACGATTTCTCTTGCCAGTTTTCTTGCTTCTCTTAATTCTCCATAGTGATAGAAAAGGTCTGCAAGTTCGCTTTCTTCATATTCATTAATCACTCTTTTGGCATCCAGATTCTGCATCACATTCATTCTCATATCCAAAGGAGCATTGCTTCTTGTGGAGAAACCTCTGTCTGCTTCATCAAACTGATGAGAAGACACACCTAGGTCTGCCAAAACACCATCTACCTGTGAAATGCCATACATCAGTAATGAGTTTTCCAGGAATCTGAAATTCTGATTAACTAATGTAAACCTGGGATCATCAATTGTATTTTTAAGTGCATCCAGGTCCTGATCAAAACTGAACAATCTCCCTTTGTCGGAAAGTCTGCTCAGGATTTCTCTTGAATGGCCTCCTCCTCCAAAGGTGCAGTCCACATATATTCCGTCAGGATTCGTCACCAAATCATCAACACTCTGCTTCAACAAAACGGGGTTATGATACATGCTTAATTGTGTTTTTTATTTACTATATAATCAATTAATAACCTACTTCAGTTATTCTTCATCGAAAGAGCCCATCACATCTTCGGCCAGGCTTGCAAAATCAGCTTCGTTGGTAGCAATTACCTTTTCGTAGGCATCTTTATCCCAAATCTCAAAGAGTTCTCCTGCACTGGTGATCACAATATCTTTCTGAAGATTTGCGAAAACCGTAAGGTCTTTGGAAATCTGTAATCTTCCTGCGTTGTCCAACTCTACTGTTTTTACTCCTGCCGTAAACATTCGTATGAAATCAGCATTCTTTTTTATGAACCTGTTCAGTTTATTAATTTTACCCATCAGTTTGTCCCATGCATTCATAGGATAAACTTCCAGACAAGGTTGGAACACAGATCTTTTGACTACAAACGCCTTATCCTCGAAGTTTTCCATCTGTTTGATTAAAGATGAAGGAACTTTTAAGCGGCCTTTGTCGTCAATTTTACACTCATATGTCCCAATGAAATTTTTCATTTGGGACAAATTTATATAATAATTTCCAAAATTTCCCACTTTTTCCCACTTTTTGACTCAATGTTAATAAGTTTTATTAAAGATTGAATTTCAATAATGTAAAATGCTGATATGAAGAGACTTGTTTAAAGTGCTATTTAGGCCATAATAAAGCCTTTTTGAAAAAAAAAGCTAAAAAGCAGAATATTATATTATTTTTATCTTAAATTAGGATAATCAAAATTTTTTTGAGGTTTAATTTGTATTTTTGCAGGGCTTTATTAAGGCGTTTTATGATATTTAGTACAAAAAAAGAAAAGAAATATTCCTATGTAGAAGCGGGAGAAGGACATCCATTAGTGCTGTTGCACGGGTTAATGGGTGGTTTGAGTAATTTCGATAAAATGGTAGATTTTTTTTCGGA
>CBFQYI010000214.1:0-7814 GCA_965720825.1 uncultured Chryseobacterium sp.
TCATCTACTACTAAGATATGAAAGTCGTCCTCCAATGCAAAAACCGCGGAAATAATATTTTCAATATTTTCCTTTTCGTTATATGTTGGGATGATGACGAGTTTTTTCATTTCAGTTTGCAAAGATAGTTTATTTAACCTTTTTATTTTATACAAAATAATCTATAATTTTGCAAAAATATTTCTCGGAGATTAAGCGGATGAAACAGAAACTTTTATTCAACAGATCTGAACAATACGTAAAATCGATGAGAGCAAATATTTTAACTGCAGATTCATAGATGTGGTGACAGGAAAATCTGTACCGTGCTGTGTTATCTGAAGTTAAATAATAAATAAAAAAAACTTAAATTTTGCCATCATCACAACACTTCATCAATCACGTAAGAATACCTGAGAACAATGATTGGGTAATCTTTATCCTTGTGGGCTGTATCTTTTTATATGTTTTTATGATGAACGTCATAGAAAGGGATGCGAGTCTCAAAGATTTTCTGCTTCAGAAATATTTTGATGCAAGCAACAACCTTCCCAGTTGGATTATCACTTCATGTGTCACAACACTTACCCTGTCTGTATTAATTTCACAGTACGTTCCTATCGTACCAAAATATATTGCAGATCTTCAGCTTCTGGGATATCAGCTTAATAAATTTGGATATACATTGCTGGCAGTGCTGCTTTTTTATTTAACAAAATCAACCTTAGGATTTCTATTTTACCAAAGTATAGGGGATGGAAAAAAATGGACTATTTTTTATTTTACCTCCACAAAATTTTATTTCATTCTTTCATTTTTGCTAATAATTCTTTGTGTAGCCCATTATTACTTCCCGATAGACAGAAATAAAATGTTTTTATATTATTTCTGCTTCTTCGCTTTTGTATTCATTTTCAAAGTTTTTTTCTATTTATTTCACAAGAACAAGATTCTTCCCGAGAAATGGTATTATAAATTTTTGTATATTTGCACCCTCCAAATCGCACCATTATTATTGCTTTGGAAGTTGTTATTTTTTTAATAAAAGTCAATGATGAGAATAAAGTCTATATTGGTTTCTCAACCAGCGCCTAGTGAGTCTTCTCCATACTTGGATATAGCGAAGAAGGAAAAAATAAAGATTGATTTCCGTCCATTTATCCACGTCGAAGGGGTTGACAATAAAGAGCTCAGAACACAGAAAATAGATCTGACGCAGTATACCGGTATTATTTTTACCAGTAAAAATGCGATTGACCATTACTTCAGACTAGCAGAAGAGCTGCGTTTTGCCGTTCCGGATACAATGAGATATATCTGCCAGTCGGAAGCAATTGCCAACTACCTTCAAAAACATATTGTATACAGAAAAAGAAAAATCAGCTTTGGGGAGAAAAACTTCTCAGACCTGCTTCCTCTTTTCAAAAAATTCCCAACTGAAAAATATCTGCTGCCATCTTCAGATGTTCTAAGTTCGGATACTGTAAAAACCATGGATGCATCTAATGTAGACTGGACAAGAGCAATTATGTACCGTACTGTATGCAGCGACCTTACTGATATCAACGCCAAAGATTATGACATGTTGATCTTCTTCAGTCCACAAGGAATCAAATCGCTACAACAAAATTTCCCTGACTTCAAGCAGGATGAAACAAAGATCGGAGTTTTTGGAAACACGACTCTGGCAGCTGCAGAAGAAGCAGGATTAAAAGTAGATTTAATGGCACCTACGAAGGAAACTCCTTCCATGACAATGGCCCTTGAAAAATATATTAAAGCACTTCACAAATAGGCTTAATACAAAATAGTTAAATCCGCTTTTTCCTTGGGAAAAAGCGGATTTTTTTATTAAAAATAGACTGTTTGTTTATTTTTAATTAAAGCTAACAACACCCACACGAATTGATCTCTATCACTTTCTATAATTTATTGGTATTTTTTAGTTTAAAAACCATCTTGTAACTCAATATTTTTTTCACCCTTACATCCATTTACATCTATTTACACCTATACAAAATCCAGTTAAAAAAAAGATTTTAACCATTAACAATCAAATAGTTAAATACATTCAATTTATCACAAAATTGAGACTAATTAAGTATATTAGACTCAGAAAACAATTATTCTTAATAACTAAAAAAAACTTATGTATGAAAAAACTATTATTTGGTTTAGTTCTCTTGACCGCCACATTTGCAAATGCGCAGAACGATAATTGCTCAGGGGCAACATTATTAACTGTAGGAACCAATTTTACTTCCGGAGCCATTACCGTAGACAATACAGGAGCTACCACGGATGGAGATCCTCCATCCTGCAACCCAGAATCCGAAGAAAATATCTGGTTTAAAGTTATCGTTCCTCCAAGTGGAAATATTACGATTGAAACAGCAGCAGCTTCTGGTTCTTTCTTTGATGATACTGTACTTTCTGTTTACAGCGGCAACTGCACCACTTTAACAGAAATTAACTGCAATGATGATAAAGACGCTAATAATGGAGACTATTTCTCATTAATTAGTTTAACCGGACAGGTTCCGGGTACTACGCTGTATATAAGTGTCTGGAAGTATTCTTCAGATATAGAGAATGGTCAGTTTAAGATCTCAGCATATGATAGCACAAGTCTATCAACTAACGAAGTTTATGACAACAAAAAGATAATTCAGGTATATCCAAACCCTTTCGGTAAAGAGCTTAGTATTTCTGATATCTCAAAAGTAAAAGGAATCTCTGTTACAGATACCTCGGGAAAAACAGTCAAAAACATTGAAAAGCCATCATCATCTATTGATCTGAGCGACTTAGTAAAAGGAATATATTTCATTACCTTAAAAATGAAAGATGGAACTGTAAAAACAATTAAAACATTAAAAAAATAACCTCTCCATTTAATATTACTATAAAGGCTATCAAAAATTTGATAGCCTTTCTTATATTTGAACAAAAATTAACATTGAATACAACGTCTCTGTAAAATATAGCAGGCGACAATAATTAAAAATATAGGATGAAAGCTCCACAGGCAAAAAAAATAGAAAGAATATTAGAAACCCACGGCGATAAAAGAGTTGATAATTACTTTTGGCTGAACGAAAGGGAAAACCCAGAAGTCATCAAGTATATTGAGGAAGAAAATGCCTACGAAGAATTCATCATGAAAGATACGGAAACTCTCCAGGAAGAGCTTTTCGAAGAGATGAAAGCCCGCTATAAAAAGGATGATGAATCTCTTCCTTATTTCTTTAATGAGTACTGGTATATTGTACGTTATGAAGAAGGTAAGGAATATCCTATTTTCTGCAGAAAGTTTAAAAGTCTTGAGAACGAAGAGGAAATTGTACTTGACGTTAATATTCTCGCAGAAGGCAAAGAGTTTTTTGAAGTAGGAAGTGTTGCCGTAAGCCCTAGCAACAAACTGGCTTCTTTTTCTTCTGATGATGTAGGAAGAAGAATTTATACGCTTAATTTTAAAAACTTAAAAACCGGAGAAATCCTGCCGGACACTATTCCTAATACGACAGGAAAAGCTGTTTGGGCGAATGATAACCAGCATATTTTTTACATCAGAAAAGATAAAAGCCTACGTGCATTCCAGGTGTACAGACATAAGTTGGGGACAGATTCCGCAGAAGATATTCTGATCTTCCACGAAGAAGATGATACTTTTGATGTTAATGTTTTTAAAACAAAATCGTTACAATATATTTTCATTGCAAGCTCAAGCACTATTTCTGATGAACATCGTTTTATCCCTTCTGATAATGTATTTGCAGAGTGGACAGTGATCCAGCCAAGAATAGATGATCTTGAATATTCGGTAGAGCATTATGAGGATGAATTTTACATCATTACCAATGCCGACGATGCGATCAATTTCAAAATTGTAAAAGCAAAAATTGACAATTGTGGTATGGAAAACTGGGTGGATGTGATTCCACACCGTGCAGAAGTTTTACTGGAAGGTTTTGAAATCTTTAAAGATTATCTGGTACTTGAAGAAAGAGAAAGAGGATTGCTTCAGATCAAAATCATTGATGAAAAGACGCAGGAATCTTATTATTTACCTTTCTCAGATCCCACTTATACAGCTTATATAGGAATCAACCTTGAGTTTGATACAGATATTTTACGTTACGGTTATACATCTCTTACACAGCCAAGCTCTACTTACGAGTATAATATGACGGAGAAGACCACAAAGCTGTTGAAGCAACAAGAAGTTTTAGGTGGAAAATTTGTCCCTGAAAATTATGTTTCAGAAAGAATCTGGGCAGATTCAAGAGATGGAAAAGCTAAAATTCCTATTTCTCTGGTCTATCATAAAGACACCAAAAAATCTGCAGATACACCACTTCTTCTATATGGATATGGAAGTTATGGACATACTGTTGATGCCAGTTTCTCAAATGTAAGACTATCACTTCTGGACAGAGGTTTTATTTATGCTATCGCTCACATCCGTGGTGGGGAATATTTGGGAAGAGAATGGTATGAAGACGGCAAAATGTTATTCAAGAAAAATACCTTCTTCGATTTTATTGATGCAGGAAAATATTTAATCAAAGAAAATTACACTTCATCGAAACACATGTATGCGATGGGAGGCAGTGCCGGCGGATTGTTAGTTGGTGCTGTGGTGAATTATGAGCCTCAGTTATTCAACGGAATTGTGGCACAGGTACCTTTCGTAGATGTTGTTTCCACCATGTTGGACAATACAATCCCTTTGACTACCGGAGAATATGATGAATGGGGAAATCCAAATGACGAGGAATACTATCATTATATGAAAGATTATTCTCCTTATGATAATGTAGAAGCTAAAGATTATCCTCACATGCTGATCACTACTGGATTCCACGATTCTCAGGTACAATATTGGGAACCTGCCAAATGGACAGCAAAACTGAGAGAATTAAAAACAGACGATAATATTTTAGTCTTTAAAACAGACATGAGCTCCGGACACGGAGGAGCAAGCGGAAGATTTGAATCACTGAAAGAAGATGCGCTGGAATTCGCATTTTTATTAAAATTAGAAAATCAAAAAGAATGATTAACGAAGCTGAATACTGGAAAAAAATAGAACAATTCTTTGAAGATAATTTCCAGACTGAAAAAAATCCACCCATTGAAACGATATTGTTTTTAATTGGACTTCAGGAATTAGGAAGCGGCCAACAAAAATATACGAAAGACGATAAATTAAATATTCTTCATATTGCAGTATGTAGATTGATGGAACCTTTTGGATATTATAAATTTACGCATTACGAAGATGGCTGGCCCCATTTTGAAAAAATAGAAGACCTGCCTGAATTAAGACCAAATGAACAGTCCTTGCTTATGAAAAAGGCAATCATTCAGTACTTTCAGGAGGAAGAGCTTATATAGGCTGGAAGCGGAGAGATTGAGGCAGAAAGTTAATCACTGACGAGCCAATCTTCAATATAGAATAAAGAATCCGGATCTTTCCAAGGAAAGATCCGGATTCTTTTATTAATCGTTTATTTTATAATTTCAGATTTATCCAATGAGTTCCTCCAATTGGTTAAGTCCCATTGTAAAACCACCTTCAAATCCCATTTCCATAATTTTTTTCATCATTTCCTGAGAGTGATAATGAATATTAATGGTCAGTTTAGTCCCTTCTTCTACTCCTGTAAAACCGATCAGCCATTTTGATCTTGGAAAATCTTCGTTGATGTCTCCTTTTTCATCGGAAAAGGCACTCAGCCAGTCCAGACTTCTGTGTTCCATAATTTCTCCATACTCAAACTTTGAATATCCTTTTTCACCATTGGGACCTACCATTGCATAGAACCAAAATCCTCCTTTTTCGAAATCCTGACTTACAGTTTCACATTTCCAGGGCTTTGGAGCCCACCATTGATCCAATAATTCGGATTGGGCAAAATGATTCCACACTGTTGAAACGTCAGCTTTATAAATCTTCATGACATACGTACTGGCAGCATCAAAATCTTTGTTGAAAATGATATTAGATTCCATACATATTTATTTTTAATAAAGTTAGCACTTTATTTATTGAAAGGGACTTTTCATATGACAACTAAAAGATAATTCATAAATAATTGTTAAAAAACACTCTTTTAAGAAAAAAAAAACAATTTTTTGGCTCGTTTTTTGTTTATGTAGTCTTAAAACAATTAATTTTAACATTCATTTTTCCAAAACCTATATAATTAAATAATGAATAACAAATTCATCCCAATAATTTCGGTGTTTATGACGATCTCACTGATTGTCTTCGTGACGCTCCAATTTTATTGGCTGAAAGGCTATTACGGCGTACTGGAACAGGATTTTTCGAATAAAGTGTATGCGGTTTTGGAAAGTACTTCAAAAAGTATTGAAGAGATAGAAGCAGACAAATATTTAAACAAAGAAAATAGAAATTTAATTATTGCCAATAGTGATAAGCCGTCGCTTACTACCATTCAACAAGTAGAAGATTCAGGTACACAAAGGCAAATAATTTATTCCAAAAATATTGTTGAAAAAACACAACTTCCGATTTCTCAAAAAGGAGATTCTATTAAGCTGACAACTTTATACACAGATGAAGCAGCCTACAAAATAAAGAGAGATACTACCAATCGTGAACTTCTTACTACAGACATTAATCAGGAGATTGAAACCGGAGATTATGCCATGAAAGAGTTTGTAAAAGTATATGGAAATAATCTTCCCATTGCTAAAAGGGTAGATCCGAAAACACTTGATTCCGTAATCCATAAAGAACTTAAAATAAGAGGTATATCTGCTAAATTTGGCTATGGAGTTCTGGACCGAAATAATAAGCTAACAAGTATTGCCAATAAAGCATACAAAGAAAAAAAGGATAACAACGTTTATAGTTATCCACTTTTTACGGATAAAAAGTATCATACTTTATATAACCTTGCATTGGTATTCCCTAAAAAAGAATATTCTCTGGCGATGAACAACTGGCCGATGCTTTTGGGAACATTTCTTTCTCTTCTTACCATTCTTGGTATTTACATTATTTCCATTAATTATATGATGAGGCAGAAAAAGCTTGCTGAAGTGAAAACAGACTTCATCAACAATATGTCCCACGAGTTTAAAACACCATTGGCAACAATTTCTGTAGCCACGGATTCTTTGGCCAATGATAAAATTGCAACCAATCCGGATAAGGTAAAATACTATTCCGAACTGATCAAGCAGGAGAACTTAAGGATGAAAAAGCAGGTGGAAAATGTGCTTAACATGTCCAAGCTGGAAAGAAATGAAGTAGAACTGTTTTTAAAAGAAGCCAATGTAAGAGAGCTTATCAAAAAAACAACAGAATCTTTCAATCTGATTGTACAGCAAAGAAACGGGACGCTTACGCAGAAGTTCAATGCCACTCATTATAATTTTAAAATAGACGAATTTCACATCTCCAATATGCTGGTGAACTTACTGGATAATGCCAATAAATATTCTCCTGAAGCACCAGAAATACATGTGGAAACAAGAAATGAAGGACACTGGTATGTGATTGAAATTTCCGATAAAGGAATGGGAATGGATACCCAGAATAAAACCAAAATTTTCGAAAAATTCTTTAGAGAAGAAACCGGAAATATACACAACGTAAAAGGACAGGGATTAGGTCTTTCATACGTGAAGAAAATTGTAGAACTGCACAAAGGACAGATTATCGTAGACTCTCATAAAGGAAAAGGAAGTACGTTCACGATAAAGCTGCCAATGGGATAAAATGCAAATGATAAATGATCAGCTATCAATGATCATTTATCAATTATAAAAAGTTTAACCAAATATCAAAATATAGA
>CBFQYI010000215.1:0-7792 GCA_965720825.1 uncultured Chryseobacterium sp.
ATTCAACAAAAAATGAGGATTCAGTTTAGACTTCAGCAAATCAAGATAAAGCTGATCTTTCTCTTTTCCAAGACTGATTACATCCTGCTCTATTAAAAATTTGTCTTTGGTAATTCCCAAAAAAGAACCCACCAGAATGATGATTCCCTGGGAGATATACACATTATACAGAAACCCTACATGATAACCTTCTCCACTGAAATCCATCTGAAAAACGGCAGGTTCCCACAAAATTCTGAAAAGGCTGGACCCTAAAAAAAGGATTAAAGCATAGAGAATAAACTCCGGATACTTATTCGATAAATAGAATCTGGGAACAAGATAATAGTACACCAGATAATAAATTCCCACATTGAAAATTGTATTCAAAATAATACTTATCACCAACTGATTTGAATCCAGGAAGTAGTTTTCGGTGAAATAAGTCATCAAAATGAAGATAAAAAGAAAAAAAATATGCTGAAACCTCAACAAAAACTTCCAGCGGTACTTCATAAGGCTTTCCAGAATTTTACCACTAAATAAAATTCTGATAATCAATAATATAATAATAAAATTAATGATTAAAAACATAGTCCATACCTTATTTTGAAACGCATCAAATATAATATCTTTTTGTCTCAAAATGCAGTTCGTTGAGAAAAACTGTCATTGATTGAAAAAATCCAGCCCCGCTCTTCCTAATAAATATATTTGAGAAACCGCAATATTAATCAAATATTACATGAAACTTAATATAAAATCAACGCTTATTTTATCATTTTGTCTGCTTAATGGTCTTTTATACAGCCAGAGCAAAGACAATTATAATATGTGGTTTCAGTACCTGATGTCAGCAAAGCTGACTGATAAAAGTACTTTAACTGCTCTTACCCAATACCGTTCTTTTGACCTGGCTTATGACACCCGACTTTTTCTTGTGAATGCCTACGTAGATTATGAAGTGGCAGAAAATATAAGACCTGCCGCAGGAGCTATGTTTCTCATCCTCGAATCTTATAATGCCGACGATTCTAAAAAGATAAGATATGAAAAAAGACCTTTTCAACAGGTAACTGCTGAGTATTTCATCGGCAGAACCTCCATCTCCAACCGCCTTAGAGTGGAAGAACGTTTCCTCAGCAATCCCGATGAATTTGAGGTAAGAATCCGATATCTGATTTCTGTCAGAATTCCTTTCAATAAAAAAGGAGAGAAAGAAAAACTCTACGGTATTCTTAAAAATGAAATAAGAATGAATGTGGATAAAACAGAGCCTTTCGACAGCAATCGTATTACGGCAGGCCTTGGAATAAAAGTAGGTAAAAACTCTGCACTGGAACTGGCTTTTATCAATCAAATGGAAACCGGAAAAACAAGTAACTACGGTTTTATAGGCTTCAGAAACAGTTTTGACTGGAGAAAAAAGAAACAACAATAATCTCATTAATATTTATAGATAACTATGCTTACATTTCTTGGTTTTTTAATGATTTTCATCTTCATGATTCTCATCATGAACAAAAAGATGACTCCTCTCACCGCTTTGGTCATCGTACCTGTAACCATAGCCCTTTTTGCTGGTTTTGGTCCGCAACTGGGAGATATGATGAAAAACGGTGTCAAAGAAATAGCGCTAACCGGTGTTATGCTGATCTTTGCCATCCTTTATTTCAGTTTAATGATAGACACGGGACTTTTTGAACCGTTAGTGAATATAATTTTAAAAGCCGTTGGGGACAATCCCATCAAAACGACAATAGGAACCGCTGTTCTTACGGCATTGGTTTCATTGGATGGCGATGGCTCATCTACCTATTTAATTGTAGTAGCCGCCATGCTTCCATTGTATAAAAAACAAGGGATGAATCCACTTATTCTTACCTGTATTATTATGCTTGCCGGACAGATTATGAATATTCTTCCCTGGGGAGGACCTACTGCAAGGGTAATGAGTTCCCTGAAACTGGGTCACACAGAAATTTTTGTTCCAATGATTCCTATTATGGCTATCGGTATCCTGTGGGTTATATTTGTTGCGTACATTTTAGGAAGAAGAGAAAAAATTAGAATTGCAAAGCATGGAAAATTTATCGGCTACAACAACAATGATATTATTGGAGAGGCAGATCCTGCACTCCGCCGCCCGAAACTGATTCTGATCAATCTTGCTCTTACGATTACCCTTTTGGTAGTCATGATTCTTGATATTGTTCCTTTGGGAATTGCCTTTATGATTGCTTTCTGTATCGCTTCCATCATCAATTATCCAAAATTAAAAGACCAGCAGAAAATTATTTCCAAACATGCAGGAAATGCCCTATCAGTGGCAGGAATGATCTTTGGAGCAGGGATTTTCACGGGAATTCTTAATGGTTCAGGGATTATGCAGGCGATGGGAAACAGTATGATAGAAATAGTTCCTAAGAGCTGGGGTGGTTATATGAATATCGTGACCGCTTTATTCAGTATACCGTTTACTTTTTTCCTGTCCAATGATGCCTACTATTTTGGGATACTGCCCATTATTGTTGCTACCGGTCATCAATTGGGAATTTCACCGGAAATCTTGGGAAGAGCAAGTCTTATCGGGCAAGGTTCTCACCTTCTGAGTCCATTGGTTCCGTCTACTTATCTGTTGGTATCGCTGGCAGGTGTAGAGTTTTCAGATCATTTAAAATATACATTAAAGTGGGCTTTAGGATCATCACTCATCATGTTGTTGAGTGCTTTGATTCTTGGTATTATATAAGGTTATATATTTGAATATTGTAATCTTACCATCTATAAAAAGTGAATGATGAAAACTGCCAAGCAAAAAACATTTACCGATTCTTATCTAAGAAACCTTACGCTTTATGTATTCACAGCGATTATCTGTGGAGCATTAACGGGTTATTATTTTCCTGAAGTCGGTAAACCACTGGAAAAAGTAAGCAGTTACTTTTTTATGCTTCTTGAGGTTTTGATTGTTCCTGTTATTTTTATTGCAGTAACATACGGAGTAAGCTATATTTTCAGCACCAAAAATGCTTTTAAAATTGTAGGCCAGATGGTTCTGTATTTTTTACTCATTACTTCCATAAGTATTTTATTGGGAATCGGGTCTGGTCTTCTTTTAAAACCGGGCGCCAATACGGGAATTATTATTTCTTCCCATAAAGAACTTCCTGAAAGATTTTTAACAACAACTACGAACCCTTTACATATCAGCAACTATGTCCTTTTTCTTTTCATATCCATCTCTGCAGGAGTTGTGATCGGTCTTTCAAAGAAGAGGAATAACATCTTTAAAGCTTTAGATGCGGGAAGAAATTTGTTTTTCAGGCTCATCAAGTATGTTTATTTATTTCTTCCCATCGTCATTTTCTCTAACATCGCCTACGGAATTTCAGTATATGGAATTAATACTTTACTACCGTTAAGTAAAATTGTTGCCACCGTATATCTTACATGTGTATTTTTTATTTTCGGGATATTAGGCGTTATAACCGCTTACTTTAAAATTAATCTTTGGGATTTTCTGATCAGCATCAAAGAAGAAATCATTCTTGTAGTGGCAACATCTTCTTCAAAAACTGCCTTCCCAATGATTTTTGACAAAATGGAATCACAAGGTTATGACCGGAAAATTCTTCGTCTTATTATTCCTCTCGGATACAATTTTAATCTGGCAGGAGCCTGCATTTATCTTTCCATTTCATGTATTTTCCTCGTTCAGCTTTACAATATTTCCCTTACACCAATGGATTACTTCTGGCTTTTTATCACGATTTCCCTTGCTTCAAAAACAGCTTCGGGAGTTCCCGGATCAGGTTTCCTTGCGCTGATGTTTACCCTGAGCAGGTTTGGAAAAATTCCTACCACAGATCTTGCGCTGCTGTACAGCATAGACCGCTTTATGAACGAAGCAAGATCGGTTACCAATTTCATCGGCATTTCAGTTTCTGCTGCCATTATTTCAAAACTTAATCAAAATTCTATTCCCTTAAAAAATGATATTTCCTGATTTCACACACCTTTTCAATGACATCGTAGAAAACCCGGCAAAATCCATCGCTATTATCGGCAATCTTATCCTGATCGAAAGCCTTCTTTCTGTAGACAATGCAGCGGTACTGGCAACCATCGTCATGGATCTGCCCGAACATCAAAGAAAAAAAGCCCTGAAATATGGAATCCTTGGAGCTTATGTATTCCGCGGACTGGCTCTTATTTTTGCTTCCGTACTGATTTCCGTGTGGTGGCTGAAACCCCTGGGAGGATTCTATCTGATCTATATTTCCTTTGACTGGTTCATCAAAAAAATTAAAAACACAAATGATGAAGAAAATCCTGATGAAAACCCGGACAAAGAATCCAGCTGGCTGTATAAAAATTCCATCGGATTGCTGGGACAGTTCTGGGCAACGGTAGCCATTGTTGAAGTGATGGATCTTGCTTTTTCTATCGATAATGTTTTTGCGGCAGTGGCTTTTTCAGACAATTTACTTCTGATTACACTGGGTGTATTTATAGGAATTTTAGCGATGAGATTTATTGCGCAATGGTTTGTTCGTCTCATGCAGGTATTCCCTTTTCTGGAAACTGCAGCTTTTATTGTGATAGCTGTCTTAGGTGTTAAACTAAGTCTTTCGTTATATGAGCACTTCTACCCTGCTACGGCATTTGCTCAGTTTTTAGCCAGCCATACCATGGAAATTTTAGTTTCCGCCATTACCGTTCTCTTGTTTGTAGTACCTGTAGCTACCAGTTATGTTTTCGGATTCCCGGCCCGCAAGAAATAATTTTTCTGCCAAATTTTCACATTCATAAATAAAAATCTGCCATTTCAGCCACCAACGTCTCATGGCATACATTTAGAGAATTACAACACAGAAATAATTAAAAAATTAAATATATTATGTCAGTAAACTTTAAACCATTGGCAGACAGAGTTCTGGTAGAGCCAATAGCAGCAGAGACTAAAACAGCTTCAGGAATTATTATCCCCGACACTGCAAAGGAAAAGCCGCAAGAAGGTACTGTAGTGGCAGTAGGTCCTGGGAAGAAAGATGAGCCTACAACAGTTCAGGTAGGTGACAAAGTTCTTTATGGGAAATATTCAGGTTCCGAATTAAAATTGGAAGGTAAAGATTATTTGATCGTAAGAGAAGCTGATTTATTAGGAATTATTGGCTAAGATTTAAAATCACAGACATCAGATTTCAGATTAAAAAATCAAATTAAAAAACTTTTGTTAGCTGTCTAATATCTGACATCTAACATCTAATATCTAATCAAACATGGCAAAAGAAATAAAATTCGATATTGAATCAAGAGACGCTCTAAAGAGAGGAGTAGATGCATTGGCTAATGCAGTAAAAGTAACTTTAGGTCCTAAAGGAAGAAATGTGGTAATCGAAAAGTCTTTCGGTGCTCCACACGTAACTAAGGATGGTGTGTCTGTTGCAAAAGAAATCGAACTTGAAGACAGAGTAGAAAATATGGGAGCGCAGATGGTAAAAGAAGTAGCTTCCAAAACTAATGATATCGCAGGAGACGGTACTACTACCGCTACTGTATTGGCACAGGCTATCGTAAGAGAAGGTCTTAAGAACGTAGCTGCAGGTGCTAACCCAATGGATCTTAAAAGAGGAATCGACAAAGCAGTAACTGCTGTTGTTGAAAACTTAAAAGCACAGTCTCAGGCTGTGGGAGATTCTACAGATAAAGTAAAGCAAGTAGCTTCTGTATCTGCTAACAACGACGAAACAATCGGTGCTTTAATTGCTGAGGCTTTCGGAAAAGTTGGAAAAGAAGGTGTAATCACTGTAGAAGAAGCTAAAGGTATCGATACAACGGTAGATGTTGTAGAAGGTATGCAGTTCGACAGAGGATACCAGTCACCATACTTCGTGACTAACCCTGAGAAAATGTTAGCTGAACTTGAAAACCCATATATCCTTTTAGTAGAGAAGAAAATTTCTTCAATGAAAGAATTGTTACCGGTTCTTGAGCCAATTGCACAAGGTGGTAAGTCTCTATTGATTATCTCTGAAGAAGTGGAAGGAGAAGCTTTAGCTACTTTGGTGGTAAACAAACTAAGAGGTTCTCTTAAAATTGCTGCTGTAAAAGCTCCTGGATTCGGGGACAGAAGAAAAGCAATGTTAGAAGATATCGCCATCCTTACAGGTGGACAGGTGATCTCTGAAGAGCAAGGTTTCACTATGGAAAACATCTCTTTGGATATGCTTGGAACTGCTGAGAAGGTAACGATCGACAAAGACAACACAACTGTTGTAAACGGTGGTGGTGACGAAGCGAAAATCAAAGGAAGAGTAGCTCAGATCAAAGCTCAGATGGAAACTACAACTTCTGACTACGACAGAGAAAAACTTCAGGAAAGACTAGCTAAGTTAGCTGGTGGTGTTGCTGTTCTTTACGTAGGAGCTGCTTCTGAAGTAGAAATGAAAGAGAAAAAAGACAGAGTAGATGATGCACTACACGCTACAAGAGCTGCTGTAGAAGAAGGTATCGTTGCAGGTGGTGGTGTTGCATTAGTAAGAGCAATCTCTGCTTTAGACAGCCTTACAGGAATCAATTCTGACGAAAACACTGGAATCAAAATCGTGAAAAGAGCCATCGAAGAGCCATTAAGACAAATCGTTGCTAACGCAGGAGGTGAAGGTTCTGTAATTGTTGCTAAAGTAGCAGAAGGATCAGGAGATTTCGGATACAACGCGAAAACTGACGAGTATGTAAACATGCTTGAAGCAGGAATCATTGACCCTACGAAAGTAACAAGAGTTGCCCTTGAAAACGCAGCTTCTGTTTCTGGAATGCTTCTTACAACTGAATGTGTAATCACTGAAGTGAAGAGCGCTGAACCAGCCATGCCAATGGGTGGTGGAATGCCAGGAATGATGTAACAGCGTGTCGTTGAGACAAATTTAATATACTAACCGCTCTGCTTTTGTAGAGCGGTTTTTTTATCAAAAAAGTATACTAATCTTTTTATATTTATATTATTTAATGAAATAAGAAACTCTAATGTTTTAGTTGCCATTTCTTTATACTAATAAAAATGAAAAAGATTATAGCTATTGCAATTGATGAATATGAGGATAAAAAAATATCCAATTTAGTCAATTGCGTAAAAGACACAAACAAACTTATTGATGTACTTTTTAGAAGATATCAATTTAACTCTTATGATTTATATGCTCAAAAAGAACAAACTACATTATCATTTCTGTATAATCAACTATATTCTGAATTAATTAACTCATTAGAAAAAGATGAAATTTTAATTATTTTCGCTGGCCATGGTGAATATATACCAGCTTTAGAGTCAAATTATTGGTTATGTTCTGATTCTAAAAAAATTGACTTAACAACTTGGTTTAATATTGGAGATCTAATAAAATTTTTCAAAGCCTCACCTGCTAAAAATATTGCTTTGATTTCTGACAGCTGTTTTTCAGGGGCGATTTTCCAACTTAATCGTGGAGGAGGCTTAAAAGCTTTACAAAACAAATATTCAAGACAAGCACTTACTTCTGGTGGTATAGAAACAGTAAGTGATGGAAAAGAAGGTGAAAACAGCCCTTTTTGTAATGCTGTTTTTTCTATTTTAGAATCTAATAATCAAAAACATTTGTCCTTTAATCACTTTTCTGAACAAGTCATATTACAATTTAATGAGGATAGAACACAAACGCCATCGCATGGTTCACTATCTGGCTCAGGAGATAAAGGAGGTACATTTTTTTTTGAACTTAAAGATAACAATGAAACATCTATAGTAAAAACGATACAATTACCACTGGAA
>CBFQYI010000216.1:0-7725 GCA_965720825.1 uncultured Chryseobacterium sp.
GATTTGATTGTCCGGGAACAGGACAAAGCAGACCACAGGAAATTCAATCTTTCAGTAACGGATAAGGGAAGGTTCATTGTAGATAATTCTGAAACTTTCCGTAAGGCTATCACGCACCAGACGGCTTCTATACTGACCTCTGAAGAATTAAAAAACTTTAATTATCTGCTGGACAAAGTACTGAATCATCTGACACTGTAATATCCAAAGTTACTTATACGTCCCGAATAATCTGTCCCAGATCGAAGTATAAAATCCGAAGTTCTTGCTTTCATCCAAATGGTGCTGGTTATGAAACCTTGTTGTTCCCATGAAGAAACGATCAAAAGAAGCTGGAAAAAACTCTCTGTTCAAATGCCCTATGGTTCCCCAGATGAGATTGAGCAAAAGATACACTGAAATAGAAATTACAGAAAAATCATAGCCTACAAGTAAAACCAGCATCATCAGTCCGAATCCTATGGTTTCCAACGGATGCAGAACAAAAAGGCTCAAAAAATTGGTACTGACATGTTCATGATGTTTTCCATGCAAAAATTTGTAGATAAAAGGTAAATGTGCTCCAAAATGAAATAAATACATCATAAAATCCATTAAGAGAAGTAAAACAGCTACTTCCGCTATTATTCCCATAACAGATTCTGTCTGTCCCAGCATTATCCATCCGTTTTTCCATAAGAAAGCTCCCAAAAGCATTACAAAGCTATTACATGCTATGGTAAGCAGGCTAAGATAAAAGTCAGTTCTGGTAACAGGATGATTTTTTTCCTGTAACTGACTTTTACGGCAAGTTTTTTCGATAAAAATATATAAACCTATTGAAAACAGATATAGGAAAATATTAGTGATCAGACTGAATATAACCCATTGTGGCCAGGAAAACTGCCAAAATATCTGTAAATAACCGGAAAGTTCTGTTTGATTAAAATTCATAAGGCCCTCATCCTTCAGCTTGATGTCATAAAGGTATGAATTTCACTGCAATCAATCGATAAAGTATATTCCGCCTTATTTCTGTCTTGCCTTTCTTCTCAATTCCCGCAGCCTTGATGTTAGTTTCTTTCTTAAACTGTTATGATATTCCCGATAGTTTTTAATGCTGTTCTCCAGATTTTTCTTATTGAGCAGATACTCTTCATACAGATGACTCAGTTCTGAAATCTGAGTAATGACTTCTGAAGGCTGGCTTTCGGGATCTTCCGCAGCTTCTATCAGCAGACGGTAATATTCAATACGGCTGGTCAGGTTCATGTGAAGTTTTGGTTCTATTCCCTGCATGATTTTATCATTTTAGTTATTTTGTGAATTGGTAAAGGATCAAGATATTTTTTATATTATTTTTTGTTTTTTGGATCCGGCTTATTTCTCCATCATAACCGGAGGTACGTCACTCTGAAATAAAATTTTGATATTTCCATTCTTTTCGTGAGCTGCCGATTTGAAATATCCTCCGTTAAGTGCAGAAGAAATAAGAGTTTCATTAGGATCTCCCAAAGGTAATAATGGCAGACCAGCAAATTCATTGACGATCACTTGTGGTGAAATTCCATTGCTGTATTCTCCGCCTCCGTTGGCATTAAAGACTTTATAGATCACCGGATGAATCTGCCAGGAAATTTTTCTCGGTTTACGCTTGTCTTCCACGACAAATCCAGCCATATCTTTCCCCAACGTAGTATCTCCCAGCTGAACGACCTGCATATAAGGTTTCAGGTTATTCACCACAATTTCGGCCGCAGAAGCTGTACTGTTGGATGTGAGAATAAATACTTTCTGCAATCCCAAAGCATTCGCATGCAAAGTTGTAAAATCCAAAGCTTTGGGATCGTAAGCGATCTGTTGGGCAAATGTTCTTTTTACTTCGCCTCCGTTTTTATTTCCTTTAAAAATGATGAACGGTGAACCGGAAGATAATCCTGAAGGAATCAGGGAACAAAGTGCAGCAGCAGATGATACCGAACCTCCATAATTGTATCGAAGATCCAGAATTAATTCCTTTACTCCGGCGGCCTTCAATTCCCCAAACTTTTGATATAACGTTTGAGTCATTCCATCAGGGAAATCATAGATGTACAGATAACCCACTTTTTTACCGTTTTTTTCAAAAATTTTTGATAAAACAGGCTGTTCAAAAGAGAAACCATAGTACACAGTGATATTCTTTTCATCCGTAACACCTCCGTTTTGCCACTTTCCAACGGTAAGCTCTACAACCGTCTGGTCTTTAATGGATGAAGCCATAGCCTCGGCATTCGCGGCTGTCATTATTTTTCTATTCACTTTGGTAATGATCATTCCTCTTTCCAGCCCTGCATTGAATGCCGGAGAATTTTGGAGCACCAGCTTAACCACGGTAACAACCTCATTATTGGCAAGCTGAACAACAGTATAATCAAAACCGTACATATTTCTTATAGAACGTGGATACGAAGAAGAATCTTCCGTATTCACCATGAAGGAAAACCGATCCTTGGAAGACAACAGACTTTTGAAAAAATCTTTTACAGGAAGCTGATAATCCGGTTTTGCAGGCATCTCATCTGCCCAGTAATAATACCGTTTCATACTGTCCTGAACCCATAAATTCACAGACTCTTTACTTCCTTCTGGAAAAACAGGTGCGCTTTCGTCATTATTATTGGTACACGAAAAGAGAAAGACTGCGATGGCAATACATTGAAGTTTTAAAAAGTTTTTCATATGCAATTACAGATATTCTGCTACGTCAATATCTCCTTTTACCACCCATTCTCCATTTTCTATTTTTTCCTGAAGGACAATCATATTGGCGCCTGTGTGTTGTTTTAGTTTCACCTGAATCATTTTAGATCCTGCGTAAGGTTCTGTAGTTCCCGGTTTGTATAATTCAAGATATATGGGAGCTGTCGAGCTGAAGAAACTATAGATTTTCACTGCTGTAAAGTTGTCTTTCCCTATATTATCAAACTCGGCAAGTACTACTCCGTTTTCTCTTTTCAAAATGCCTTTCACCTCTTTCAAAGAGCTTCCGGAAAATTCTCCCAGGTTGGGAAAAATAAACTCAAAACCTACTTTCCCGAGATTCACCTGAGGTTTTACCGCATAAGTCTGTAGGTAAATTCCAGGAAGATTAAAGAAGTAGAGATCTTTATAATCATTTATATTGTCATATGTAATATTGTATTTTGCAATTTCAGCGCCTGTTTCATTATTGTAGACAGACAATTTATTGGTTTCTCCCTGATCAAGAACAAACTGAAGCTGGGTTTCTATTTTATTGGTGTAGGATGTTTTTCCGTCAATGGATACAGGCTGTCCGTTCAACCTCAACTGAAGGACATCAGGTTTGGAAAATCCTTTGATATTAACCTCTCCGGGTTTCTGTACTTTATCGTACAGCTCCATCGTATTGCTGTCTGTACATGAAAAAAGTGCAGTAAAAAACAGTAGTAATGCAAAGATTTTATTCATCTTTCTCAATTATTTCTTGTAAAACTTAAAAAATATTGCCCAGCCCATGAGCCGGGCAATATATAATTATAAAAAAACTAGTTGGATATGTTCTGGATAACCTTCTTACAAAGACTATCCATTATCTTATATTAAAAGTTCTGGTGTTTCTAAAAATCAGGTTCTAAGGGGGACAGAATGGTTATTTTTTAATAAACTTCAGTCTTTCCGTAGTTTTTCTATCCGTAATTTCAGCGATATACGCTCCTGCTATAATACCGGCCATATTAATCGCTTTAGCATATGGAGTGGTCAATACTTTTTGTCCTGCTGCATTATAAATATTTACAATGGTTATATTTTCTTTCAATGCCGGGTTAAGCTGCAGCTGTAAAGATTCTCTTACCGGATTTTCTGCTATTTGTGTAAGTGTTTTGTTTCCTTTTACATCCTTAGTTCCCAAAAATGGAGTATTAAAAATTCCTATTTCATCAATATTAATGTTCTGGACATTATTTCCGCTTGTTTTTCTGTTTGACCACATTCCGATATAGATCTTTTTTCCGGCAAAAGCAGAAAGATCGACAAGGGATTCTACAAACTGGGTAAGATCAGCCGGAAAAGGATTGGCTGAGTCACCTACCTGTATTTTATAAATACTCTGAACATCATTTCCACCTGCATCTACTGTCATCGCCTGAAAGTCCGACAACGTAGGAACTTCTTTCTGCGGTGTGCTTACATAGATAAAAAGTTCTCTGGCAACAATCGTATGAGTAGATCTCTGTCTCCCGATATAAGCGGCCAGCGTAATGGTTCCTGCAGTATTGGTAAGATCAATCTGAGGAGAAATAATCCAGTCATTTTCTGTGGTAAATCCGTTAGCATTTCCAGTTGGAACCAAATTGATAGAATGACGGAGTACTCCGGTGCTTCCATAAGTTAAGGTAGTTCCGTTGTGATAAATGTTCTCCCCTTGTACCCATCCGTTGCCATTGTTATTAAGGTCATGAAAGGTCCATCCCTGAAGGTCGGCAGGAGTATCAAAAGAATTTCCCCATACCAGAGACTGTGCTGCAGCCAGGTGAGATAAAAACAGAACAGATGATAAAATTATTTTTTTCATAATACTGATTATTAATGTTTTTGAAGTAAAAGCAAGGAATCAGCATAAGCTGTTCCCTGCTTTTTAAAGTTTTTATTATTCTACAATGGAGAAATTGTATTTTGTCCAAAGTCCCTGGAAGTTTCCACAGTTTCTTGGAGATACATTCCAACCACCTTCGTTGAAGAAAGGCTGGCTCATACCCCATAGAGATGCAGGAGTACCAGTTAACAGATTAGCTGCAGGGATTCCTGCTGTTCCTGTACCTGTAACAGAAGTAGTAAATCCGTGAACCTGGATTGTGCTGTAAGCTGAAGCTGAAGAAAGTTCAGAACCTGTACCTTCTACTTTGATTCCTACAGGATATCCTGTAACGACAGCGTTATTTAATGTTAATCTTCCGTGTCTTCTGATGTGGATACCGTTTTCATACAAAGCACCTTTAGTAGAGTTCTTAGAACCAACGATAGTAAGGTTGTTGATCACCGGGTGAGTTAACAATGTTGTAGAAGAACCTTCTGCGTTGTTATCAAGCTCGATACCGTTAGAATCAGGGCTTGATCCGCTAAGACTGTGCGTAGAGTTGTAATCTGCCAAAGCTAGTGCACAAGTGATAGTTCCTGTATATCCGTTATCGAAGTCGAAGTTATCATCATCTGCAGCAAAAGAAACAAGGTTTGAAGCGTTTACAGTACCACCGAAGAATTCGAAAGAGTCATCTTTCCCGAAAGATACCTGAATATGATCCAAAGTAGTTCCGTTTCCAACTCCTCCTAAAGTAAGACCGTTGATTTCGTTTCCTGAGTTTGGCGCTAAAAGATCGTATCCTGCAAATTCAATACGTACATACTTCAATGTTCCTCCGTTATGAGAAGCATTGGTACCTCCGTAATAGAAATCAGAACCAGATAATCCTTCAATTGTTTTTGTGAAAGGCGTGTTAGTAGGAGCATCTCCTAATATGATAACCCCTCCGAAGTCACCAGGAGCAGCAGTAGTATCTTCGTTTCCATCTAACAATTTGTAGCTTGTGAAAATGATTGGTTGAGTTTCTGTACCTGCTGCGTTGATTTTTCCTGTTTTAGAAATTACCAAAACTCCTGTAGCTGTATTGTTTGTGCTTGGCTTAGCTTTAATGAATGTACCCGGCTGGATTGTTAATGTAGCCCCATTTTTTACAGTTACCACTCCATTAAGTTCAACCACTCCACTCCATGTAGTATTTGAAGTAATATCACCGCTTACACTGGTTACCGGAAGCGCAGAAGCTGTAAGGTACTCAGCAGAAGTAGATTTCATTTCGAATGGAGAAGATGAATCCGCCAGTTGATCATTTTGACAAGCTGTAAGAGATAATGCTGCCACTGCAATTAGAGTTAGTCTTTTCATTGTTATAATTTTTAGTACAATCCGGTCGTGTTATTTTTATACCAGATCAGTTTTTTAATATTCAGGAATATCTTCCTCTCTATTCCTTCGATTTGTTTTTTGGTGTTCATCCCATCGCTGCAGGAGGAACTGCATTGCGGGCGTTCCCATGAGAATCGTTAATGCCTGGGAAAAGCTGTTAACGTCCGGTTTTTTCAGAACTGTACTGCTGTGCGCATCATCAGTAATTTTCAGTTTTGATCAGGTTTCCGAAACCTGTACGCTTCTATATTTAAGATATCTTTCTCTATTATTGTTTTTTGATATTTGTGTTTTAAAACATATAGTTCACACTTAGGCTGAACATTCTTCCGCTGTAGGCCCGAAACATAATCTTATCAATGTTCTTATCATATCTGTCTGTTGCACCGGGTAAAAGTCCCCAGGCTTCCCGCTCAGTTCCAATGGCACTCCCCAATCCCAGAGGGATCACATAGGAATTATAATTATTATAGTATTCCTTTACCCTGTTGAATAAGTTTCTGGCATTTAATTTTAATTCAAGATTTTTATTCCGAAGAAATTTATAAGAGATCTGTGCGTCTGCCACAGCATAAGGGCGCTGTATTTCTTCTCCTTTATAAGCATACCCAACAGTGATATACTGATCCCCTTTAGCATTGTATAAAAAGCTCAGTCCCAAACGATCACCATCATAAGTCAATCCAAGATTATAGGCATAAGGAGTCTGTCCATAGAGCGGGCGTTTTACTTCATAGGTTTCATCATTGTCACCTGTTTTATAAAGGTCTTTAAAAGCCACTACTTTCGTATGATTATAAGTAAAGTTTCCACTTATGAAAAGCTTTTCCAGAAAGGTTCCGTCTGCAATAAATCCTAAATTCTTTCTTACTTCAGCTTCCACTCCCAATAATTTTGCATTTTTCGAATTACCATTATAGAGATATAAGTTTCCTTCGCTGGAAATATGTCCCTCACGTTCTATCGGTCGGTCTATATTTTTATAATACAGTCCTGCAGAAAATATTTCTCCCAACCCTGGAAACCATTCAAATTTGAAATCATAATTATTGATGACAGAGGATGTCATTTCTGTATTATAAATTAAACCATTAGCTATCGGATCGAAATATGGAAGTCCTGTTCTTTCATTAAACTGAGGACGGATAACAGATCTGTTGTAAGCAAGCCTTAGATTAATTTTATTGGTAGGACTATAGGTAAAGTTTGCAGAGGGCATCCATTGCCATGGTTTATCCTCTATGGCTGCTTTTTCCACATTCTTTGTATCACTTGGGTCTAATTGCTGTGAGATAAGATCATATTTAAAGTATTCTGCACGAAGTCCCCAAACTAACCTTAATTTCTTCCAACGGTTATCAAACATCACAAAAACCGCATGCTGATTAACCTCTCCTTCGTACTTGTCATTTTTATACAATGCTTTGGTTTCCCATCCAATACCTCCCGGTACATATTGAGATCCATTGAACCAATCTGCAAGAGCTCCATACATGGTCAAATAATTTTTCTCACTATTCGGAACATTTCTATTCTCATCCACTCGCAGAAAGAACTTCTGTTGTTGATTGGTATTATTCTTCAATGTACCTGCATATCCTGTCTTAACCGTATTTTTTAAATTTCCCAAATCCAGATCCCATTTAACGGAAGCTCCGTAATTGTAATCTGTTTCTTTATTGGCGATATATCCTCTATAAAAGTTTCCTCCGGTATTATAAATTTTATGATAGGTCAGAATTTCACTCCCAATAAAATCATAAAGAGTCAGATATTGTGTA
>CBFQYI010000217.1:0-7712 GCA_965720825.1 uncultured Chryseobacterium sp.
CTAAAGGTATTTTTTCAGTCTTTGTAAAACTTTTCAAAACCAAATAATCTTCTGGAGTAAAATGGTCCATTTTAAAAGAAAATCCTGCCAGCTTGTTGTCCTCTTTAGTGGATTTCATGAAAACTTTTTTCATAATCCGAATCGAATCCGGATTTTCAGTTTTTAACTTTCCTTCCTTCTTAGCAAGATCATACATACTTGTCCAGGTAGTCGGAAGCTTATCCATTTCTCCAAATTCTTTCTGCTTTAAGGAATCCGGGGTCATAGCCATCATTTCAGCCATGAATTCTCTTGTATCGATATCTGTGACAGAAGAGGAGGCAGCATCTTTATGATAGACAATTTCAGAATTGACACTGCAGGACTGCAATGTGAAAAGGCTTATCAGAAATAAGACAATAATTTTCTTCATGGTTTATTTTAAGTACGAATTAATGACAGTTAACAGCTCCGTTAGGATCTTTCATGATCGTCATGGCTTCTGCTTTTGGAGAAACATATGGTATTCCCAGCTCAAGACCTCTTAGAATGAATAATCCTCCCAAAATGATCATGATAACGGGAACTGCTTTTAGAATCTTTACCCTGAAGGCCTGATTCATCAGGTTTCCGGCTAAAACTATAGCAAACATGAACGGAAGGGTTCCGAGACCAAATAAGGCCATATATAAAGCTCCCTGCCATATTCCACCTCCTGCGAGGCTTGCGGTAAGAGCCATGTAAACCATTCCACACGGTAAAAAGCCATTTAACAGGCCTGTAGTAAATCTTGAACGGTAATCTGCTTTCTGAAGTAATTTTCCCAGATTCATTTTTACGCTGTACAGAAACTTGGATAGAAAAGGAATTTTTGAAGCAAAATCTTTTCCTCCAAATGAAAATACAGCCATGATAATCAGAAGAACTCCTGCTGTTATGGTAAGATATTTCTGAAAGCCTGCCATTTCAAATCCCTGCCCGATAATTCCAAGAAGTGCACCCAATAATGAATAGGTGAAAATTCTTCCGAATTGATAAGTAAGGTTCTGAAGATAGAAATTGGCAGCCTGTTTTTTGGTTAATCCCATCGATAAAGCAATAGGTCCGCACATTCCGATACAGTGAAAACCGGAAGCAAAGCCTAAAGCAATAGCCGATACAATAAGTCCTATTTCCATATCACATCATAATCCATTCGGTAGTCTGTTTTATCTTTTGTCCAACTTAATCTTAAGGTGTAGTTTCCTACTTTCAATACCTGTGCAGGAATTGTGAAAGACTGGCTGGCGTCAAGCTGGACAGATTTTTTGATATCCAAGTTCTGGTCGTCGGTTCTGTTTAAAACAAATTTTACCGTAGTATTTGAGTTGTTATATTCTTTTGGAAAAGTAATTTTAATTCCTTGAGTATCCTGGCTGTATACAGGTTTTTCCTGCAGATCATCTGCTTTTTTCTTCGCATCAATCACATCCTGGTACTTCAACTCTTCTTCGTAATAATTATCGGTTACCATTTCAGAATTCTTTTGCCCGTTCGGGAAAAGAAACATCATGGATAATATAAAAACTATGAATGCTAATAGTGCAATTACAACACCATGTCCCCAACTAAAGTTCTTCATCTTTTTCTAATTAAAATTGCAGTTTAAATGGTCCTTCAAAATAAGTCTGATAAGAATCAATCAATTTACCTTTCATATCATACACACCAATAGTGATATTCTGTTTAGAGAGTTTCATCTCATCTTCTGGGAAGCTGATATTGATCGTTCCTTTGGAAATTTTATCTCTGTCTACCTGAATTTTACTTGATGCACTGTACGTAATTTCACCATGTGCCGGATCTATCACTTTGATGGTAACGATTTTTTTCTCGTTCGTTTTATTAAGGAAAGTATAATTATAGGTATTGGTAATTTTACCGTCTCTTACAAAGAATGTGCTGCCTGCCGGTTTGATGAATTTAGCCTCCATCTCACCACGGCTGTAAAGAAGATATCCTAAGAATCCTACAAGAAGGAACAGGAATACTGAGAAACCTTTCATTCTTCCTGTAAACTTGAACTGAGTTTCTTTTTCAATTTCGTTTTCAGAAGCATAACGGATCAATCCTTTGGGAAGACCTACTTTTTCCATTACTTCGTCACAGGCATCGATACATGCAGTACAGTTGATACATTCCAGCTGTTGTCCGTCTCTGATGTCAATTCCGGTAGGGCATACCACTACACACTGATGACAATCGATACAGTCACCTTTACCTGCAGCTTTTCTGTCTTCTCCTTTTCTCCATTTTGATCTGTTTTCTCCTCTTTTGAAATCATAGAATACGTTGATAGTATCCTTATCAATCAATACACCCTGAAGTCTTCCGTAGGGACAAACCAATGTACAAACCTGCTCTCTGAACCATGCAAATACAAAGTAAAATGCAGCGGTAAGAAGAATCATCACAATAAAATTGGTAGGATGTGCAAATGGTCCTTCACCAACAATTTTAAATACTTCTTCATATCCTACGATATACATGAACATGAAGTGAGTGATCACCAATGAAATGATAATATAAACAGTCCATTTCAAACTTCTTTTCCAGATTTTCTCACTGTTCCACTCCTGTCTGTCCAGCTTCATCTGCTTATTTCGGTCTCCTTCAATCAGATATTCGATTTTACGGAAGATCGATTCCATAAAAATTGTCTGAGGGCAAATCCACCCGCAGAAAATTCTTCCGAATGCAATCGTAAAAACAATAATAAAGATTAAAGAGGCGATAGCACCTAAAGTAAGGATAAAGAAGTCCTGTGGATAGAAAGGCTGTCCAAAGATGAAAAACTCCCTGTCTATGACATTGAACAACAATAATGGATTACCATTGATTTTGATGAACGGTAATGCAAAATAAATAATTAATAAAAGGTAACTTACAAGGTTCCTGTAGTTGGTATATTTCCCTTTTGGTTTCCTCGGAAATACCCATCTTCTTTTTCCGGATTGCTCCATTGTCCCTATAGAATCTCTGTAAGTCTCAGGGTCCAGAACCTGTCCCTGTCCGCCGCGTACTTCTATTTCTTCTATGTCTGACATATGTAATAGGTTTTAAAAAAGAAAAAACATAATTCGTTACTATTTTAATCTAATAACAAATTATGTTTTTTTCATATGTTTTCTAATTTTTTAAATTATTCTTTTTCCCAATGTGCTTCAGTTCCTTGAGGAGCTGCTCCTCCCTGAGCTGGAGTCACTGGTGGTTGTTCCTGGTTGATGTGATATACATACGCTGCAATCTTCTCAATCTCTGCACCTGAAACTTCTCCGTTTTTACCGAATGCTCTCATGGCAGGGTTAGTAGGAGAACCATTCCAGTCCATATGGAATACGTTTTTGAATAACGTTTTCTCAGGCTGGTTGATCCAGTAGTTATCAGTAAGGTTTGGCCCAATACCTCCACTACCGTCTTCTTTGTGACAAGATGCACAGTTTGTTTTGAATAATTCTTTACCTTCTGCAATATTATCAGCTGAATACTTAGCTGTTTCAATCGTTACAGGAGGCTGAGATTTCTGATATTCTTCAATACTCGCTAACTGTTCTTTGTATTCTTTTTCATATTCGCTTAACGGGTGAGCGAAGTCTGTGAAAGAGTATGCTGCAATATACACAATACAAAAAGCGGTCCCAAAATAGAATAAACCTACCCACCATTTCGGTAATTGGTTATCCAACTCCATGATTCCGTCGAAACCGTGGTCGATAAGGATATCCTTCTCTTCAGAAGCAGATTGCTTTTTGAATGCACTTTGGTACAATCTTTTGAAATAAGGAACTTTCTTTTCAGCTAAATAAGCTGCCTTTTCTTCAGGAGATAATTTCTTGAATTTGTTGTTCTCGATAAGGTCTCCGATTGCTCCATGAATGTAAGCAAGGATTCCAGCGATTACAACAGTTCCCCAGAAGTAAGGTGAAGAAAGGAACGCGTAGCTCTGTACAAATAAATAATAAAAAACTATTAAAAGTCCGATTATTATTAAGATGTTTATAACAACAGGTGTTCTTTGTTTCATAAAAAATAGTTTAATTTTTTAAATTAAAATCGTCATCTTCATCATCCCCAAGCGGTGCTTCTTCTTCTTCTTTGTAATATTTTTTAGGTCTGCTAAAAACATAGATTACCAATGCGACGAAGAACAGCATAAAGAAAATCAGAGCCAGTGTCTGGTAGAAGCCAGCATTTTCAGTATTGGATAATATATCTTTAAAGTTCTGAGGAATCATAGTATGAACTTTTTAATGTTTTTTAGTTATTACTTGCTGTTTTGATTTCAGTTGTTTTGATATCAGTTCCTAGTCTCTGAAGATAAGAAATAAGAGCTACAATTTCTTTTTTCTCTAATTCTCCCTGAGGTCTCTTGGCATAAGCCTGCTTAAGGTCATTTGCTTCAGAGAAGATATCTTTCACAATTTTTGCCGATTGGTTGTTAGCCCACTTGTCTGCAGAATCGATTTCAGCCTTAGTATAAGGTACATCGAATACATTCTTCATCAGCTTCATTTTGTCTACCATCTTAGTTCTGTCTAAGTCAGTAGCAATTAACCAAGGGTAACGAGGCATGATAGAACCTGCAGAAGTTGATCTTGGGTTATACATGTGCTTGTAGTGCCAAGAACTTGGGTTTTTACCACCTTCTCTATGTAAATCCGGTCCTGTTCTCTTAGAACCCCATAGGAATGGTCTGTCGTATACGAATTCTCCAGCTTTGGAGTACTGTCCGTTTTTACCGTTAAATCTTGTAATCTCATCTCTGAACGGTCTGATCATCTGAGAGTGACAAGCGTTACATCCTTCACGGATATAGATATCTCTACCTTCAAGTTCTAGTGGTGAATAAGGCTTCACTGCAGAAATCGTAGGGACACTTTTCTTAAGAGATAGGGTAGGGATAATTTCAATTGAACTACCGATAGATATTGTAAAGAAAGATAGAATACCTAATAATACCGGAGTTCTTTCCAGCCAAAGGTGAGTTCCTTCTCCTTCTTTTCTGTTTTTACTGATGTTTGCCAACGCCGGAGCTTCAGCAGGAACTTCTTTCTGGAATGATCCTTTTCTTACTGTAGCGATTACGTTTACAATCATCAGGATAGATCCTGAGATATAGAATAAACCTCCTACGAATCTCATTTTGAAGTAAGGAATAATTGCCGTTACTGTATCCAACCAGTTTTTCCATAATAATGTTCCATCCGGGTTGAACTGCTTCCACATTAATCCTTGTGTAAATCCTGAAATATACATTGGAACAGCATAGAAGATAATTCCTAAAGTACCTAACCAGAAATGCCAGTTAGCTAATTTTACAGACCAAAGTTTTGTTCTCCACATGATTGGTACCAGATAATAGATAACCCCGAATGCCATGAAACCATTCCATCCAAGAGCTCCTAAGTGTACGTGACCGATAACCCAGTCTGTAAAGTGACCAATTTTGTTGATGTTTTTAGTTGCCAAAAGCGGTCCTTCAAACGTTGCCATACCATAACATGTAACAGCTACTACGAAGAACTTAAGGATAGGATTTTCTCTTACTTTATCCCAAGCTCCTCTTAATGTAAGAAGACCATTTAACATACCTCCCCAAGATGGTGCAATAAGCATGATAGAGAAACCTGTTCCTACCGCCTGAGCCCAAGCTGGAAGAGCTGTATACTGAAGGTGGTGAGGACCAGCCCAGATATATACGAAAATTAATGACCAGAAGTGAATAATAGACAGCTTATAAGAGAATACCGGTCTGTCTGCAGCCTTCGGAAGGAAGTAATACATTAAACCTAGAACCGGAGTTGTCAATACGAATGCAACCGCATTGTGTCCATACCACCACTGTACAATAGCATCTTTTACCCCTGCATATGCTGAATAAGATTTCCAGCCTGTGAAAGATAAAGGTACTTCAAGGTTGTTGAAGATGTGAAGCATTGCTACTGCAATCCAGGTACCAATGTAGAACCAGATCGCTACATAAAGGTGTCTCACTCTTCTCTTAGAAATAGTCAGGAACATATTGATACCAAAAATGATCCATGAGAATGCGATCAATATGTCGATCGGCCACTCGTGTTCAGCATATTCCTTAGAGGTATTGATCCCCATAAAGAAGGTAACGAACGTAGCAACGATCATAAACTGCCAAGTCCAGAAATGTAACCAAGACAAGGTGTCACTGTACATTCTTGTTTTTAATAATCTTTGTAATGAGTAATAAATACCCGTGTAAACGATGTTACAAACGAATGCAAAGATTACGGTATTGGTGTGCAGCATTCTGATTCTACCAAAACCAAATGCACCATGAGTGTTTATTAACCCTTCAATATTACCCGATGCCAAACTTTTAATGGTTGTGTCATCTGTTCCGAAAAAGAATTCAGGTAATTCCGGGTAGAAAAGCATTAATGCCGCCGTAAGCCCGAACGTAAATCCAATGAGACCGAAAACTAAGGTCGCATAAAGGAACGCACGGACAATACTATTGTCATAACTAAACTTCTGTGTTTCCATATCAACTATTCACTATTTTTCTCAATTTTTATTATTTTCTCCTATTTCTTTCTCGTCTTTATTTTTGTCGCCGGTTTCATCATTTTCTTTGACTTTTTCATCATCGAAAAGAATTCTGACAGCAGGAGATTCATCATCTTCAAACTGTCCTTTTCGGGCATACACTATAAATACGACCAAGAAAATCGCAGCTAAAGAAACACTGCAGAGGATCATTAAATATAGAATATCCATTGGACAACAAAATTAACCTATTTTCGGGGTTCAAATTTAGTGAAAAATAATGACATTCATCACGAAATGCCGATTTCAGCTAATTTAAAATCAGTCTAAATAAGGGCTTTTACGCCTGTTTTTTGAAATGTTTACGACCTAATATCCAGGTTGAAAGTGTAGTAAAGGTAACCACTGTAATCGAACTGATTGGCATGATGATTGCAGCGAAGAGCGGATGCATATGCCCTGTAACAGCGTAACTTAAACCAACAATATTGTAGAGAAAACTGATTATAAATGTCATTTTCACAATGGTGATAGAACCCTTACAAACGTTCAGATAATTGTCTAATGTAACCACTTTATCACCATTCATAATAACATCAGAAGACGGGGTGAAACTGTTCGTATCATCAGCAATGGCAATTCCCACATTACTTTGTTTTAAAGCGCCAGCATCATTAAGACCATCTCCAAGCATTGCTACTTTTAAGTGTTGATCCTGAAGGGATTTGATATAGTTTAGCTTGTCTTCTGGGCTTTGATTAAAGGCCATTCCTTTGTAATTAGGTATAAGTTCTTTAAGCTGATTTTCTTCTGAGGAATTGTCTCCACTCAGGATAAATATTTTGTAGTTGGTAAGTTTTGTGAAAAGTTCTTTCAGTTTCGGACGATATTCATTCTTAAAGATGAATTTACCTAAATATTCACCATTTTTGCTGATGTAAACTGCTGTTTCAAGGTTTTTAGGCTCCTGGTTATTGTAGCGTGCAGAACCAATTTTATACTGATTTCCTCTTATGCTGGCTTCATATCCTTTTCCTGAAATTTCAATGAAATTCTCTACCGGGAAATAATCATCGTTCACCTCAATGAATTCGTACAATGATTTTGAAAGCGGGTGGTTGGAATTTTTTAATAAGGTTTTAATATTCAGAGAATCAAATTCGTTGATCTCA
>CBFQYI010000218.1:0-7670 GCA_965720825.1 uncultured Chryseobacterium sp.
TAAGCAATAAGCAATAAGCAATAAGCAAAATTACTTTTTGTCAAAACATAAAAAAACTCCCGGAAATGAATTTTCCGGGAGTTTTTATTTTTATATGTGATAATGTGTCATTCTGAACGAAACGGAGTGAAGTGAAGAATCTCTGAGATTCCTCGGTTCCTCGGAATGACATCCATACCTATTTAATTACCTACAATCGTCTTAGCAGTCACAAACTCTTTTAAAGCTAATAGAGACAGCTCTGTTCCATATCCTGAAGCTTTTGATCCTCCAAATGGAAAACGTGGATCAGAACTTGTCATTCTGTTGATATTAACCGTTCCTGACTCAAGGTTTTCAATGAAGAATAGCTGACGGTCTTTATTTTTAGTCCAGACAGAATTGGAAAGTCCGAAAGGAATATCATTGGCCATCTGTAAAGCTTCTTCATCAGTTTTTGCAATCATAACCATACCAAGAGGTCCGAAAAGTTCTTCCTTTAAAATTGGATTTCCTTCCTGAACTCTGATTAAACCTGGTTTAAATTCATTGTCAGAAACTCTTTCCAGAGGTATGATGATTTCAGCACCGTTTTCCAATGCTCTGTTGAACTGAGCTTCCAATTCATCAGCAAGATCCGGTCTTGCCATCCCTGCCAGTTTAGTTTCTTTATCTAAAGGATCACCAATCTCATATTTCTTATACTCTTCAATGAATACAGGTAAGAATTTATCTTCAATCTTTTCATCAATGATAAATCTTTTTGCTGCAGTACAGGTTTGTCCGCAATTTTGAAGTCTGGATTTTGCTCCTGCTTTTGCTGCTGCTTCAAGATCTGCATCATCGAAAATAATGAAAGCATCGCTTCCACCCAATTCAAGTAAAGATTTTTTAATATTTAAACCAGCGATTGAAGCTACTTCTCCTCCTGCTTTTCCACTCCCTGTAAGGCTTACTCCTTTTACAGCATCATGTTCAAGGATTTCTTTTACAGCTTTATGTCCTACTTCAAGATTCTGAAAAATACCTTCAGGAAAACCTGCTTCCAGAAGTACTTCTTCAATGGCATTTCCACTTCCGAAACAAATTGAAGCATGTTTCAAAACGATTGTATTTCCAGCTAAAATTGCAGGAGTAGCAAATCTCAATACCTGCCAGAAAGGAAAGTTCCAAGGCATTACACCTAAGATTACCCCTTTCGGAGCATAATGAACTTCAGAATAAGCAAATTCTGAATCAACTTTTTCTGGTTTTAATATATTTTCAGCAGTGGCATAATAATTCATCATTAAAGCACACTTTTCCACTTCAGCAATAGATTCTGAAATGGGTTTATTCATTTCTGTAGTAATTATTTTCCCAAATTTCTCCGAATTATTCTTTAAAATTTCCGCTGCTTTTGCAATTAACTTCTGCCTTTCCTCAAACGGCACTTTTCTCCACACTGAAAACGCTTTATCTGCTTTAATAAGCTTGCTTTCAATTAATTGTTCCATAATATAAATTTCTGTTTTAAATTCAGCTAATGAATTTATGAGCGCTTTTATTTTAAAAGCACGATGAAATTAGCAAATTCCATTCCTTAAGGGTCAATAAAATAATGATTTTCTCTATCGGAAGAATATAACTTTATCTTACATCATTAGCCATTCATTTACAAGACATGCTGCCAGTCTTGCTGTTCTGTCCTGGATATCAAAAGAAGGGTTAACTTCTGCCACATCCAACGCCAGCAATTTTTTATTTTTTAAGATATGTCTGTAAAAATGCATAAAGGCTGCATCTGCAAAGATACCATTATAGGCTGCAGCCGAAACTCCGGGAGCCACGGATGCATTAAAAACGTCCATACAAATGGTAAGATAAGCATAATCTACGCTATCCAGCAACTCATCAATACGCTGATAGATAGACGTAAGATTTTCAAAAAACAATTCGTCTGCCAGGATATATTTCATCCCATACTGATGGGCCGTATCAAAAAGCTTCAACGTATTGGAGTTTCTTTGAATTCCAATATGCAAAGAATTGATAGGACCTTCCTGAGCAATCTGCCAGAATCCGGTTCCTGAGCTCGGTCCTACTCCATTTTCCGGCTGTCGGTTATCAAAATGAGCATCGATATTAATAATGCCTATTTTTTGTTCCGGGAAGGCTGTTTTAACGCCCAGATAATGAGCATAAGTCACTTCATGACCTCCGCCCAAAACAAGCGACTTTCCTCCTTTCAAAAGTACTTTTGAGACATTTTTGGCAAGATTATTCTGAGTATTTTCAAGATTACCATCCTCACAGGTAACATTCCCAAAGTCAAGCATTGAAAAGTCAGGAAGAATTACCGGAAAATTAGACATATTTCTCCTGATCACATCCGGAGCATCTTTCGCTCCCTGACGGCCTTTGTTTCTTCTTACTCCTTCATCTACAGCAAAACCATGCAATGCAAAATCTCCTGTAGAAATATTGTCGTAATTACGTTCTTCTTTTACTCTTTGAAATAATCTGTGATAGAGAAGTTCTTCTCCGTCCAATCTGCCTTGCCAAATATTATTCATTATTAAATAATTCCAATTTGTAGGTTGCTTTTTAAGTGCAATCAAATTAAACTATTTCTTTAATTGCCCGTTTTTACCCACCAAGATAACGAATGCACTTTTTATTATCTGTAAAATACAAAATATGGCTCTGATAAAAAAATAAAAAGATAACAGAGCTGTTAATAGAAAAGATATAAAGATCAATCCAGAATAAAATATTTCTGAGACCTTCACTTCTTTTATTAATTCACCAATATTCCAAAGGGATTGCAAAAAAACAGTTATATTTAAAGATACTACAAGTAATACCAAATAAATTATAAAATTTTTAATTGCCTTCAAAATAATACTTTTATATTGGATTTCCATCAATATAAACCTTCTCAGCCTTTAAACTCCCCTGATTGTAAAGTACATTCTGGAAGTTGTTGGTTTTAAAAGTGACAAAATCTGCCTTTTTTCCTACTTCCAGCTGTCCTCTGTCCTCAAAATTAAGGGCATATGCGGCACGGAAAGTCATTCCAGCCAAAACTTCAGCGGTAGTTAGTTTCTGGAAAGTAGCTAAAATTGACGCCTGAGTAATTAAATTTCCCATTGGTGCAGATCCCGGATTCCAGTCACTTGCTATGGCTACAATAGCGCCTGCATCTAATAATTTTCTTGCCGGAGTAAATTTCTCACCTAGTCCAAGGCTCGCTCCCGGAAGGGCTGTTGCCACCGTATCAGATTCTGCCAGAAACTGAATATCTTCATCTATTGTTGCTTCCAAATGGTCTGCTGACTTCGCTCCTACTTCTACGGCAATTCTTGAGCTTCCAGGGGTAAACTGATCTGCGTGAACGGTAATTTCAAAACCTAATTCTTTTGCTTTAAGTAAGAATTCTTTACTTTCTTCCGGCTGAAAAGCAGACTTTTCGATAAAAATATCGACTCTGTTTGCCAGTTCCTCTTCTTTTACTTTTGGTAAAATTTCGGTAATGATATATTCCAGATATTCGGGATTGCTTCCTTCAAAATCTCTTGGTTTTAGGTGGGCTGAAAGACAGGTTGGAACTAAAGTAGCTCTAGTTTCATTCTGTGCTTTTTTAATAATTCTAAGCATTTTCAGCTCGTTTTCCACATCCAGACCGTATCCACTTTTCACTTCAATGGTCGTAATTCCCAGATCAACCAAAAAGTTGATTCTTTCTCCTAAAGTTTTTAACAATTCTTCTTCTGAAGCATTTCTGGTATGCTGCACGGAACTCCAGATTCCACCACCGCTTTCTGCAATTTCCAGATAGGTTTTCCCTGCATTACGCATGGCAAAGTCATTTGCTCGGTTTCCTCCGAAACAAATATGGGTATGTGAATCTACAAAAGCAGGAAGAACAACCTGTTCTCCTTCAATCTGTTCAATTTCTATGGTAGGATTTTCTGTTTTTAATGTTTCAAAATTTCCAACTTTCCGGATGGTATTCTGATCTACTACAATTCCTCCGTCTACAATAATTTCCAGCTGCTCATCGGAAAGTTTTCCTCTTAAGGGTAAGTTAGCAAGCGTTACCACCTGCTTAAATGGTCCTATTAATTTCATTAGTTTAAAGTTAATGCGATGTTTAGATTCAAGTTGACTCATTTTTTATCAGTACTCTTTTTCTAAACATTCAAAATTTCATTAATTTTTATTAATAATTTCTCCTCTCAAAAATACTTAAAATATCCCAATTATTTAAATCTTAGCTGTTCTCATTTTCAACCCTGGCCTAAACCTCTCTATCAATCTCAACGTTTTCTCACTCTCAGCTTAAACCTTTGCCTAAATTTGCTATCTTTGAAGTAAATGAAATGAATTAATGCCAGATTTTTTACATCCAGATAAGGAAAACTACTCACGAGAGGAGCTGATGCAGGAAGAACAGATCCGTCCCCAGAGCTTTAAAGATTTTGCGGGGCAGATAAAGACGCTGGAGAACCTTGAGGTATTTGTTACCGCTGCAAAAAGACGTGGCGGAGCACTAGATCATGTTCTATTACACGGTCCGCCGGGACTTGGTAAAACTACTTTGGCCAATATTATCGCTAATGAACTTGGGGTAAACTGTAAGGTTACATCGGGTCCTGTATTGGATAAACCCGGAAGTTTAGCTGGTTTATTGACTAATCTGGAAGAAAATGATGTTCTTTTCATTGATGAAATTCACCGTCTTTCTCCTGTGGTAGAAGAATACCTGTATTCTGCAATGGAAGATTATAAGATTGATATTATGCTGGAAACAGGCCCTAATGCCAGAAGCGTGCAGATCGGTTTGAATCCTTTTACTCTGGTGGGAGCTACTACAAGAAGTGGTATGCTTACAAAGCCAATGCTTGCCCGATTTGGGATTCAGAGCAGGCTGGAATATTATTCTATTGAACTTTTGTCTACGATTATTCAAAGAAGTGCAAGGGTTTTAGGTGTAGTTATTTATGAAGATGCTGCCATAGAAATTGCAAGAAGAAGTCGTGGAACACCGAGGATTGCCAATGCATTGCTGAGAAGGGTACGTGATTTCGCAGAGATTAAAGGAAATGGTGAAATTGAAATCAATATCACCAAATATGCCCTGAATTCTCTGAATGTGGATGAATTTGGTCTGGATGAGATGGACAATAAAATCATGCGCGTCATGATTGAGAACTTTAAAGGAAAACCGGTTGGTATTTCTGCTCTGGCTACATCTATTGCTGAAAATCCGGAAACACTTGAGGAGGTTTATGAACCATTTTTGATCCAGGAAGGGTTTATTATCAGAACTCCGAGAGGGCGAGAAGTTACCGACAAGGCTTACAAACATTTGAATATTACAAGACCTAAAAATCCGGGAGAGCTATTTTAATTCAAAGTTTTGAGTTCAAGGTTCAAAGTTTAAGGTTTAAGGTTAATGAGAATTGATTAGTTTATGTTTATACCTAAATTATACAGAAGCGAAGATTACAATTTGATGAGAGAGATTATCAAAGAGAATTCTTTTGCTTTACTGATTTCTTCGGTCGATAAGATACGGGCAACTCATTCTATGATGATGCTTAATGAAGATAATCCTGAAAATGCCTATATTGAAACTCATATTTCAAGAGCCAATCCTCAGGCAAAAACCTTAAAAAATGGAGACGAAGTTCTTTGTGACTTTTTGGGAGCCCATACTTATATATCCAGCAGCTGGTATGATCATATTAATGTTTCCACCTGGAATTATGAGGCGGTGCAGATTCATGGAAAAGTTGAAATAATGAATCATGATGAGCTGTATGCGCATTTGGATAAATTAACGTCCAAATACGAAAGTTTTCAGCAATGTCCAATGATGGTGAAAGATATGGGAAGGGAGTTTGTGGAAAAGGAAATGAAAGGTGCTTTTGGAATTAAAATACTTCCCACCGAAATATTTATCAAACAAAAACTTTCTCAAAACAGAAAAGAGACTGATTTTAACAATATTATCAGTCAGCTTGAACAATCTGATGATAACGCAAGAAAAATTGCTGAGAAAATGAAATTAATAAAAAAATAATCAAAATATACATATGAAGTTATATCCAATACAATGTGGAAAATTTAAACTGGACGGCGGTGCTATGTTCGGAGTCGTCCCAAAGAGTCTGTGGGAAAAAACGAATCCTGCAGACGAAAAAAACCTGATTGAGCTGGGAACCCGTTCCCTTCTTATTGAAGACGGAAAAAAACTGATCCTGGTAGACTGCGGTCTTGGTAACAAACAGGATGATAAATTTTTCGGTCACTACTCTCTTTGGGGAGATGATACTCTTGATAAAAATCTTAAAAAATACGGCTTTATAAAGGAGGATATTACGGATGTATTCCTTACGCACCTTCACTTTGACCACTGTGGTGGAGCTATAGAATGGAATGATGACAGAACCGGATACAGACCAGCCTTTAAAAACGCCAACTTCTGGACGAATGAAAACCACTGGCAATGGGCAACAGAGCCTAATGCAAGGGAAAAAGCAAGTTTCCTGAAAGAAAACATTATGCCGATGCAGGAAAGCGGACAGCTTAACTTTTTGCCACTTCCTACTACCGGAAACTACGGTTTCGCTCCTGATCTGAAAATGGATGTTATCTTCGTAGACGGACATACAGAAAAGCAGATGCTTCCGGTTATCCAGTACCAGGAAAAAACAGTTGTTTTTGCGGCAGATCTCATTCCTACAGCAGGACATATCAACCCAGTATATGTAATGGGATATGATACCAGACCTCTTTTAACAATGGAAGAGAAAGCAAAGTTCCTGAAGCAATGCGTAGATAATGAATATCTACTGTTCTTTGAGCATGATGCCCACAACGAGCTTGCAAGTCTTAAAATGACTGAAAAAGGAGTGAGACTTGATGAAACGTTTAGCTTTAATGATGTTTTTGGATATTAATTTTTAATCATGGAAGAATTACATTCAGAAACACAGCAGACAGAACCGGAACCAGCACCCAAGATCATTGGTTTAACAGGCGGAATAGGTTCTGGAAAAACCACAGTAGCGCGCTTTATAGAGGAATTCGGCTTTCCGGTTTATTATTCCGATGACAGAGCTAAAGCCATTGTCAATGAGAGTGAAGATTTGAAAATAAAAATCAAGGAACTTCTTGGTGAAGAATCTTATGATAAAAACGGATTGTACAACAGAAAATTTGTAGCAGATAAAGTTTTTAATAACAGAGATCTTCTTCAGCAATTGAATGAAATTATTCATCCCGCTGTAAGAATTGATTTTGAAAACTGGGTTAAGAAACAAAGCAAATATTTAGTTTTTAAAGAAACCGCTTTATTGTTTGAACTGAAGCTTAACAGACAATGTTATAAATCTCTTCTGGTAACAGCCGAGGATAACATCCGAATCAAAAGAGTGATGGACAGGGATAATAAAACCTACCGCGAAGTAGAAGCTGTCATGGAAAAACAAATGTCTGAAAGGGATAAAATTAAAGTGGCAGATTGCATTATCTACAATAATACCAATCTGGAAGAATTAAAAGAACAGACTGAAAAGGTGATCTTCAGTATTGAATAAATAAAAACTCGTTAGAAACTTTTCTAACGAGTTTTTTTATACAAAAAAATATTCCTTGAGGAAATATCTTTTTATAAATAAGCCTCCATTCCTGGAGGCTTA
>CBFQYI010000219.1:0-7606 GCA_965720825.1 uncultured Chryseobacterium sp.
TGATGTAAATATAATCTCCTTCAAAAAGCGTAGGATCTTTAAATTTCCAGCTTACATAAGGCGTATAGTTTTTGGTTTTTCCATTGAAAGTATACGTTGCATTCTGGCTTCCATTGAATACTTTCTTACGGTAATCCGATGCCGGAATGGCTTCATAAAGACGCTTGTCTATCAGCTTACGGATCTGTGCTGCTCCGGCATACCCTTCATTGGTATTATCAAACATGGAGAAGAAAGAAGCGTAATAATTTCCAATGCTCATCGTGGAAATGGTATTATGAAAACCCCATATTACCTCAGGATTATTGATGTTGGAAAATCCGGTAGAGGTATAATCATTTTCGGTCATCAGGGCAATTCCCTGCTTGCTTTCCCCAGCATATTGGGCGGCTTTGATATAGTCTCCTGTTTCCAAAAATACTTCAGCAGCAATAGCTTTAGCAGTTCTTTGGTCTATCTGGGCTCTGGAAGGACGGGCATACGTATCCAAAAGCGAAACAGATTCCTCTATGTCTTTTTTGATTTGCGTATACACCTCAGCAACCGTTGATCTTGGAAGTCCCTGACTTGGATTATTGGCTGTAAGTACCAATGGAAGTCCAGGTTCAGACTGGTGACCGTTATAATCATTGGCATAAAAACGAACCAGATAGAAGTAGGAATAAGCTCTTAAAGCCAGAAGCTGTCCTGCAATGGCTCTGTTTTTTGCATTGGCATTTTTATCCAGACCATCAAGAAGTTTGTTGATCACAAATATTCTTGCATAAAAAGTGGTCCACACAATCTCAGAAGCAATATTACTGGCATTGGTGGCTTCGTAATTATAAAACATTCCTAAATGCTGGTTGGTAGACTGGATCACATCATTCGACATCAGATCAGCACCTGCTTTGATTCCCATGATTCCGAAATCTGAGTGAACGGTAGTACCGCCAGCACCATTACTGCGAAGATCAAGATAGATTCCACCCAGGATTTTTTCCGGACTGTTGGCATCGTTATTGAGCTGTTCGCCGGAAATATCTCCTTCCGGCAACGTATTGAGATCATTAGCACAGCTGGTAGTCAAAAAACTTAGGGTTGCAGCTGTTATAAAGTATTTTATTGTGTTCATTCCTGTTCTTTTAAAAATTAAGTTTAAACCCTAAAGAGACACTGGACAAAAGAGAATATCGGTAGGCATCAGAAACTCCCGTCAGTGAAGCTCTCGGATCATATCCTTTTCTCTTAGACCATAGATACAGGTTGTTTCCTGTTACATAAATTTTCAGTCCTGATAATCCTGCCTGTTGGGCAAAACCTTCAGGAAGCTGATAGGATAGGGTTACATCCTGAAGACTGATATAATCCGATTTGATCAGATACAGTGTTGAATTTCCGTTCTGGTTCGTAGCCGTAAGATCTACTCTTGGTAAGGCAGCCGTTGGATTTTCCGGAGTCCAGGTTTTATACAGATCCGTTGAATAGTTGGAACCATAGGTGTCAGAATGGAATAAGCTTCTGTAGATATCATCATAGCCATATCCTCCGAACTGGTAAGCAAAATTTATGGCCAGATTGAATCTTTTATAACTGAAATCTGTCCCAAATCCACCATATACCTTTGGAATAGCTGACTTTCCGGTGTTATAATCGGTGGCTTCCTTATAATTATTGGTCACTGTTCTTTCTTCCTTTTGAGTAGCAGGATTAATTGTTGTACGGTACCATAAAGCGTCACCGTTTTCAGGATTTACTCCGGCAAATTCTTTTAGGAAATAGGTGTAACGGTCTCCACCTTCTGTCAGGATAAATAACCCTGAAACAAGCCCTGTATTTCTCTGCTCAGCTGGTAGTCTTGTAATCTTATTTTTATAATGAGTGGCATTGGCATAAAAACTCCATTGAAATTCATCACCGCGAAGAATATCGACACTTACATTAGCCTGAACACCTCTGTTGGTCATATCTCCGATATTTCCGTACTTCACATATGAACCTGCATTGGAGGGAGGAAGAGGAAGCGTGTAGATCATATCCGAAACTTTCCTTTCAAAATAATCAGCATTCAGATTGATTCTGTTTTTTAAAAGTGAAATTTCAAAACCGGCATTCAGGTTTTTGGAGGTTTCCCATTTTAAATCCTTGTTTCCTTGTTTTTTGAGAGATAAAACAGGTTTGTCATTCCCGAAATTATTGATTCCGTAGATATCCTGATAAGCATAATAATCTCTGCTGGAACCCCCTAAAAGAATGTTGTCATTTCCCTGCTGGCCGTAAGAAGCTTTCAATTTTAAAGAATTGATCACCTGATTGTCTTTAAGAAAATCTTCTTTTGCGATATTCCATGCCAGTCCCAGTCCGTAGAAATTTCCCCATCTGCTCTCCGGAGAAAATACAGAAGAACCGTCTCTACGAATATTGGCATTGAAGAAATATTTGCCGTCATAATTATACAATAACCTTGTGAAATAGCCTTCTACTGCATATTCATAACCGCTTCCTGATAAACCGGTAATTTTCACGGCATTATCAAAAGCTTGTGAGTCAGGTAATAAAAGCTGCTGTTTTGATCCTGAAAAGCCATCATCTTTTATCTTATTCAGTTCATGTCCTACAAGGAGGTTGAAGCTGTGATTTCCCAGTTTTTTCTGGTAGGTAAGCAACTGCTGATGGTTCAGTGTATATTTAAAGTTTGAACTCTGCGAAATAGTTCCTCCCACAGAAGATGAAGTTCCTCCTTCCGTATTTCCGAACTGAAGGTTTTTTGAATTTTCAAGATAGGCACCAAAATTATATGTAAAATCCAGTCCTTTGATGATTTCATAATTTAACCCAAGATTAAGATTGGTCACATTACTTACAATTTGTGATTTATTCTTCTGAAGGTTCCCTACAGGATTTTCAAACACCGCATAAGATCTTGTGGCTCCGTTAGGTCCCTGGCCATCTCCATAGTCATATAAAGCATTTCCATAACTGTCATAAAGCCTCTGGTAATTATTATCTCTAAGAAAAACAGGGTAGAAAGGAGCAATATTTCGGGCAAACTGGAAAGGGTTGGAGAAGCCTCCGGTCTCACCGAAATCCTGCTTGCTGTAAGTGTAGGATAATGCACTTGTTAATTTCAACTTTGAAGTGATAGCGTAGTCTACATTAGATCTGATCCCGAATCTTTCAAAACCTGACGAGATTAAATATCCTTTATCATCCAGATAGTTAAGGGAAGTGTAAGATTTTACCTGATCCCCGTTGGCATTGATCCCTACGGTAGCTTCTCTTCGCAAAGCAGGTCTGAAAAGCAGTTTCTTCCAATCGTCCTGATATAATAATTTGGCATCAGAATTAAAAGAACCATCCTTTGATATCAACTGATTAAACGGAACATTATACACATTATACCCAAGTTTTGTCAATGCTGAAAGTCCCACATCATGAGGAGAAGGACCTGAAGGAACCGCTCCCGGTTGTTTCAGTCTTGCAATTTCACCAATTCTGGCTCGGTTATAATAGGCGGTATAATAATCCTGAGGAGAAGTATAAACCGAATAATCTTCAATGGATCTGAAATTTACTCCTGTTTTTACATCAGCCTCAATACTTACACCTTTACTTTTTCCTCTTTTGGTATTCACAATAATAACACCATTGGCTCCTCTGGAACCATACAGAGCATTCGAAGAGGCATCTTCCAGAAAAGAAATACTTTCAATATCTGATGTCGCAATACTGTTCAGGTTTCCGCTGTACGGAATACCATCCAATACAATTAACGGGTCACTGGATGCGTTGATAGATCCGATTCCTCTCATTCTGATGGTAGGCTGAGAACCGGGCTGTCCTGAGGAAATCACCTGTACACCAGCCACTTTTCCTCCAATTCCCTGAAGAATATTTCCATTTTGAAGATTAGAAAGATCTTTAGCCTTCAGCGACTGTACAGATCCTGTAATCTCTTCTTTTTTCTGCTTTCCAAAGGCTACCACCACTACTTCTTTGATGGAGGTTTCCTGGGAAAGACTGTCTTTGCTTTGGGCAAAACCATATTCCGCGAACAGCAGTAAGGCCAATACACCAAGCTTGCATTGTTTCTTTTTCATTATATTAATCTAGGTTTAAAACTGAATTGTGTATTACTGCTGATCTCTCCGTACAAATAATAGTTTCCCGCCTCCTTTTTCAGGGAGGATATAAAAAAACAGAAGATTAAAATTTACAGGAGATGTACCCGGATGAAAGAAGCCTTGAACTCTTTGGCTTTAATTCCTACAGTAATGAATGTATCTCTTAAAAAGTTAGCACATCATCATCATGCACATCATATCAAAGCACATGTCTTGAGAAATGAGGTTGTGCTGTGAAGGGGCAGACATTCCACAACAATTTTGCTGTGCAGGAGCTGCCGCCGTAATGGTGCATAGGTAAGAATTAAAGGTATTCTTATTCATGAGAATAAAGTTTATGATTTTTTTAACTGGGTCAAAATTATTTAATAAAAGGCGAACCCTTACAAAAATGGGATATGAGATAAATCATATTAGTCTACTAAATTAGTAGGTTAATAATTAAAATTTAGATTTTAATGAAATAATGAATTGATTATCAATTTGTTGATTGAGTTGTTGTAAATGTTGAAAAATGATAAAAAAGTTAATTTTCAAGTGTGAATTAAAATTAAAATAAGAAGTCTATTTATTTTGTAGACTTTTTATTTATTTTATAGTCGTTCTATCCTATTCAATAGAAACGGGCTTTAGCCCGTTTACCGAAGATTAAAAAAATCATCAGGCTTCAGCCAAAACCTAAAAAAAGAAGCCTGCCTCTCGGCAGACTCCTATAAAAACAAGATTGAAAAGAATTTATTGTTTGGTAATATCCGGAACCTCCAAAGGAGCTTGGTCCCAACCACCACCTAGTGCTCTGTATACAGCAACACTTGCTTTAAGTTGGTTCATTTTCTTTTCCACCAGCTCAAACCTTGATTCCAGGGCATCCCTTTGAGTCAGTAAAACCTCCATATAATCAGCACGTGCATATTTGAACAGATCATTAGAAATATCGATGGACTTCGTTAAAGCATTTACTTCCTTCGTTTTGATATTCACACTGCTTTCCAGATTATGAATTTTAGACAACTGATTCGCTACCTCAATATAAGCACCCAAAACAGTCTGCTCATAATGATACACTGCCTGAATCTGTTTCGCATTGGCATTATTGTAAGCCGCTTTAATCGCTCTTCTGTTGATCAGAGGCGCTGTAAGTTCTCCTGCAAGAGAGAACAGAAACGACTGAGGTTTGATAATATACAAAGGATTAAAAGCCTGTAGTCCAACTCCGGCAGAAAGATCAAGAGAAGGGTAGAACCTTGCTTTGGCCACTTTAATGTCAAGCTTGGCAGCAGCCAGTTCATATTCAGCCTGTTTAATATCCGGACGGTTTTCCAGTAGTTCAGAAGGAATTCCTCCATACACAGCTTGCGGAACAACAGAATCAAAAGAATTCTGACTTCTTTCCACAGGTTGAGGAAATCTTCCCACCAGATAATTGATCTTGTTCTCCGTTTCAACAATCTTCTGCTGGATGTCATACTGCATTCCCTGAGTTTTCAGAACCTGAGCTTCAAACCTCTGCACGGCCAGTTCATTGGATCGGGCATTCTTTTTTAAATCTTTGATAATCTCCAGCGCATCATTCTGAATTTTGATATTCTGATTCAAAATAACCAGTTCATTATCCATTGCCAACAGTTCATAATAAGAATCGGCAATCTCAGAAATCAGATGAGTGGTCATGAAGTTCTTTCCTTCAATGCTCGCAAGATACCTTTGTACCTGTGCTCTTGTGGCATTATGAAGTTTTCCCCAGATATCGGTTTCCCATTGTGCCTGAGCACCAACACCAAAATCAAATAAAGGTTCCGGCATTTCTCTGCCGGGTTCTATTTCAGTATTGGCCTCCATAGCTCCGATATTGGTGTATCGGCTTACTTTGTCTACGCCAGCTCCGGCTTTTAAACCTACAGAAGGAAGATATTCCCCTTTTTTGGCTTTGATTTCGTTTTTAGACATTTCAATTTCCTGAAGGACAATATTCAGCTCCTGATTATTCTGAAGGGCCTGACTAATCAGCTCCTGAAGATGAGGATCACTGAAGTATTCATTCCACTTCATTTTTCCTGTATTGATAGTGTCATTTTCTGCCGAACCGTATTTTTCAGGGACGGTTTTATTTTCAGCACGCTGTGCTATTTCGATAGGTTTACAGGCAGTAAGACTTAATAAGACGACTGCCAGACCTGCATATTGATATATTTTTCTTTTATTCATAATGGATCATGTCTTCGCTTAATGGAGATTCATCTTCGTCTTTGATCATTTTTTTACCGTCAGACCACTTGGCAAATATGTAGTAAAGCCCCGGAATTACAATCACTCCGAATAGCGTTCCTATCAGCATTCCTCCCAGTGAAGATGCTCCAATGGTATGGTTTCCGATCGCTCCGGCACCTCTTGCAAAAACAAGCGGAACCAATCCTGCAATAAAGGCAAAAGAAGTCATCAGAATCGGTCTGAAACGGGCTTTGGAGCCTTCTACGGCAGCTTCAAGAATAGAATCTCCTGCCTGACGCCTTTTCACGGCAAACTCTACAATAAGTACTGCGTTTTTACCTAGTAATCCGATAATCATGATCAATCCAACCTGTGCATAGATGTCATTTTCCAGTCCCATCGCTTTTAATAATAAGAAAGACCCGAAAACTCCCACCGGCAGTGAACAAAGTACCGCAAACGGAATCAGGAAACTTTCATACTGAGCTGCCAGAACCAGATAAACGAATACCAGAACAACAAGAAAGACATAAATGGCTTCATTACCACGCTGTGCCTCATCGTAAGACAATCCTTCCCAAGCCACTTTATATCCGTGAGGAAGTGTTTTAGCCGCTGTTTCATTGATAGCCTGAATAGCATCCGCTGTTGTATATCCTGAAGCCGGAAGTCCACGGATTGCCGCAGAATTGTACATATTATAACGGGTGATTTCATTAGGTCCCTGTGTCTTTTTCATTGTCATAAATGCGGAATAAGGAACCATTTCGTCACGGTCATTTTTCACATACAGATTCATAATATCTGTCGGAAGTCTTCTGAATTCCGGAGACGACTGTACATATACTTTAAAGAACTGCCCGAAACGGATAAAGCCCTGTTCATAGGTACTACCGATCAGAATGTTGAGGTTGTCCATCGCTTTTCCGATAGAAACTCCTTTCTGCATTGCTGCATTATTATCAAATACCAGTTCATACTGAGGATAATTGGCTGCAAAGAAGGTAAACACTCCTGAAAGTTCTTTACGCTTTTTAAGCTGTGCGATAAAATCTTTATTGGCTTTATCAAATTCCTGATAATCAGTTGTTCTGTTCAGGTCCAGAAGTCTCATAGAGAAACCTCCCGAAGATCCGAATCCCGGTACAGCCGGTGGTTCAAAGAACTCAATGGTAGCTCCGAGATCTTTTGATTTTTCTTCCAGCTCTTCCATGATTTCCTTTACAGAATGATCACGGTCGTTCCAGCTTTTAAGGTTGATCAGACAGGTTCCTGCATTCGATCCACGTCCTTCT
>CBFQYI010000220.1:0-7572 GCA_965720825.1 uncultured Chryseobacterium sp.
GGTCCCATCAGCATAATGGATCCACGTAATTTTGCTCCGTCCTTTTTGAACTCGTTAGATTTAATATAATCAAAATTAACCTGATCCGCTTTGAAAGTATAATCTCCCTGTCCGTTTTTAGTAATTTTTACCCCAAAATCTCCAAGAATTTCAATCAGTCTGTTCACATCATGAATATCCGGAATATTTTTGATTCTTACCTCTTCGTCCGTCAGAAGAACCGCACATAAAATTTGTAGAGCCTCATTCTTGGCTCCTTGTGGAGTTATTTCACCCTGCAGTCTTTTTCCTCCTCTTATTTGAAATGTTCCACTCATTATTTTCTGTTTTTATGATTGTTGTTATGCCTTCTCTTGTTAGGCTGGTTATTGTTATTATTTTTATTATTGTTGTTATTCCTGTTGTTATTGTTATTATTTCGGTTGTTGTTATTGCTGGTATAATAGATTTTACTCTTTTCAAGAGAGTCTATTCCGGTAAGATCCAACCTGTTTTCAGACAGTTCTTTCAGGTGGCGGAAAATCACATCATCCGTCACATGTTCTTTATTATAGACATTATAAGATTTCTTCATATTGTTGGCAATCACCTCGATAAGGGCTTCTTTTTCATCACCCTGTTCCAGTTCGATTGCTTTTTCTATCAATTGAAGAATACTTTTTCCGTAAAACTTAAAGTCACCCTGAAGTTTTGGATATTCCATTCTTTTAGGTTTTTCTGCCAATTGTTCCGGAGTAGGGAACGGATATGGGGACTCTACATCCAGATCATGATTAGCAAGAATAAAAAGATGGTCCCAAAGTTTATGTTTATAATTTTCCTCGTCGCGAAGTTGTGGGTTTCTCTGACCCATAAAATCGATGATTGCCATAGCCATTTCGTTCCTTTCCTCTTTGGTAGGAAGTTCTTTGCAGCGCTCAACCAACTGTTGTATAATTCTGCCGTATTCCGGCATATGAAGCTGAGTTTTTTGGGTATTGTATTCCATAGTATGCAAATATATGGATTAAAAGAAAAATTGTCTCGGGAATCTGAAAAAATTATGATTTTTTAATGAAATATTTAAATGCCTTTCTTTCTGATTTATTGTAGAAAATGAAAATATTTCCCTTTGAATTGAATTTGTTTTTAATAAAATTGTATCTTGTTTAATAGATTGATAATTAATTAAAGCGATGAAAAAAACAAACTTTTTCCTTTCACTGCTGGCTTTAGCATTAGTAACCTCATGCAGAAGCAGTGATGAATTGACAACTGAACCTTACAGGCAAGAAGAGGTTCACAACAAAACAGTGAATGTGACCCATCATGATGGCCGCCCGTTTAGTACAGGAAGCAGTTCAGGTTCTGCACAAAGTAAATTCACAGCCGGACCTGGTGGCGGAGTTCTGATGCAAGGTTTTTACTGGGATGTTCCGGAAGGTGGTAACTGGTGGAATACCGTTAAAGACAAATTAACCGCATGGTCTACTGCCGGAATTGGAGCTGTTTGGTTGCCACCAGCATCAAAAGCTCAGAACGGGGCTTACTCTATGGGATATGACCCTACCGATTATTATGATTTTGGAGATTTTAATCAAAATGGAAGTACAGAAACACGTTTCGGATCCAGAACAGAACTGGAGGCATTGATTACCAAAGCACATGCAGAAAATATGCAGGTGTATGCAGACATTGTAATCAATCATAACAGTGGAGGACAATCCGAAGCCAATCCTTTTACAGGAACTAATACCTGGACTAACTTTTCAGGAGTAGCATCCGGAAAATTCCAGAGAAACTATAATGACTTTTATAAAAATTCTTACGGGAATAATGATGAAGGAGCTTTTGGTGGCTTTCCGGATTTATGTCACGCTAATCCTCATGTGCAGGACTGGCTTTGGGGAAGAGATGATTCCGTTGCAAAATATTATAAAAACGTGATGAAATTTGATGGCTGGAGATTCGATTATGTTAAAGGATTCGGCCCATGGGTGGTCAATACCTGGAATTCAAAAGTAGGAGGGTTTTCTGTCGGAGAATTATGGGATTCCAATGTAAATACTTTGGAGTGGTGGGCAAATAATGCGAACAGTTCCGTATTTGACTTTGCTGCCTATTATAAAATGGATGAAGCCTTTGACAACGGAAACTTAAATGTTCTGAATGATGACATGATGTGGAAAAGAAATCCATACAAAGCAGTGACTTTTGTTGCTAATCATGATACCGATATTATTTACAATAAAATGCCGGCATATGCTTATATCCTAACTCATGAAGGGTATCCAACCATTTTTTACAGAGATTATGAAGAATGGTTAAACAAAGAAAGACTGAACAATCTGATCTGGATTCATAATAATAAAGCTACCGGAACAACTTCTATTCTGTATACCGATAACGACGAATATATAGCAAGACGTAACGGTTATAACGGTAATCCTGGACTTGTTGTTTATATCAATACGTCTTCAAGCTGGCAGGAAAGATGGATAGAAACGAATTGGAGCAGTCAGCAAATTAAAGACTTTACAGGAAACTCAAGCTGGTATCCAACAACTCAGGGCGATAAATGGGTGAAAATCCAGTGTCCTCCGAATTCTTATTCTGTGTGGTCGCCGAATTTATGAGTAATGAGCAATCGGTAATGAGTAATGATAAATTATGAATTATGAAGTTGGTAAGAGGTTTTTATTCAGTTTAATTTCCATTAAACCTTAAACCTTAAACAAGAACACTTATACGTCTTACTTGTCATTCCGTAGGAATCCATACAATCTATTATTTTCAATGTCAAATTGTATGAGTTTCTTACGGAATGATATTTTTATAGGTTCAATGAAATTGCGTAAGAAAATTACACCTGAATAAATTTTTTCTTCTGATGCTGATCCGGTAAATAACATTTCTGATTGGCCAGTTTCATCCTGTTTCTGGAAATGACATCATACACTTTGTCACTTAAAGAGGCAGGCAGTATTTTCCCAACAAAGGAAAGTTTATAAACTCCTCCCAACAAGTTAGCGATTTCCAGTACGGCTCTTGATTTGATCTGATAATACCGCCCGGGTTTCCAAAGATACATCGTATTGAATACATTGGTTTCAAGTCCTCTTTCGGATAAAAACTTTTGTCCGAAATCAGATTGAAGAGAAGCAAACATGAATTGGTCTTTCTTATCCCGCTCCAAAATCCACTGCACCCAGAAATTGCATACACCGCAATCTCCGTCAAAAAAAACAATATGCTTATTTTCCCAGTTTTCCATGACATTATTTATTAAACATGATTCCTCTTTCAGTGTCTTCTTTTACTTTTTTGAAATATTGAACAAGATCTGTACGCTGTTCATCAGACAGTTTGGCATCCTGATGACCTAAATAATAAGATTCAAGCGGCATCTCTTTTTTCTCAACCATTTCTATACACTCCTCCAGTTTATGAAGCTGTCTTTTAGGTTCATATACTGCAAAGGTAGAAAAATTAAGATGTTTCCTGCCCTCATCAATATGATTTTTTACCCACCATGAAGTTGGGGAAATACTGCTATACCATGGATATTTGGTTTCATTAGAGTGGCAGTCATAGCAGGATGTTCTGAGGGTACGGGCAATTTTTTCCGGAGTATTTTTAATTTTTATAAAATCCATTCCGGGAGTCAGTGGTGGATTTGTTTTATCAATGGGGAAAAACTGGATGATGATAAAGGCAACGAGAATCACAACAATTATTTTTTTCATAGCAGATGTTCATGTTTGGTCAATATAAAGGTAGTTAATTTATTTTTAGTGAGATAGAACTGGAGGCTGGGTGATGCAAGCTGGAAGTTCTTTTTAGAGGTTCTTGAAATAGGGTGTTTTTTCATGAGGTTATTAAACTTCCTTCCTCCAACTTCCTTTCTCCTTTAAATTTCTTACATTGAGTAATTCTAAATTGCGCTGTATGCTGCTGTTTTTATTTAAGTTAATCTGAAAAATGACTAACTTAATACCTCAATTATGTCTTAGCTTTAAAGCTGTTGAAAATATTTATTTATAGTTTTTAACTATCGTTGAAATAAAAATTAATAGATTGTGTTTATCGATCAAACGTTGTAGGTTTGTCATGTTCTTACAACAGAAAATTGAAACTGTATTAATCAACATAAAAAATAAAATAAACGACAATGGAAAAAGATTTGAATGACATCAGTAAATGCCCGTTTCACAACGGATCAATGAAGAAGAGCGTAGCAGGCGGAGGAACCCAGAATTCTGATTGGTGGCCTGATCAGCTTAGAGTAGATCTTCTGCGTCAGCATTCTTCCCTTTCAGATCCTATGGATAAGGATTTTGACTATGCTAAAGCATTCGAAAGCCTTGATCTGGAGGCTGTAAAAAAAGACCTTCATGCATTGATGACAGACTCTCAGGATTGGTGGCCCGCAGACTTTGGTCATTATGGACCTCTGTTTATCCGTATGGCATGGCACAGTGCCGGAACATACCGTGTAGGAGACGGAAGAGGTGGAGCAGGAGCCGGGCAACAGCGTTTCGCGCCACTAAACAGCTGGCCTGATAATGTAAGTCTTGATAAAGCAAGGAGATTATTATGGCCCATCAAACAAAAATATGGAAGAAACATTTCATGGGCAGACCTTTTGATCCTTACAGGAAATATCGCTCTTGAATCAATGGGCTTTAAAACATTCGGATTTGCCGGAGGACGTGCAGACGTTTGGGAACCGGATTCCGATGTATATTGGGGATCAGAAAAAACATGGCTGGGAGGCGATCTGCGTTATGCTCATGGCTCAGAAGGAGTTGTAGAAGGGCATTCAGCCGTTCTTCCTACCGATGATAATGCGGATGGTGATATTCATTCAAGAAATCTTGAAAATCCATTGGCTGCCGTACAGATGGGACTTATTTATGTAAACCCTGAAGGTCCGGACGGAAATCCAGATCCTATTGCAGCGGCTAAAGATATCCGTGATACTTTCGGACGTATGGCGATGAATGACGAAGAAACCGTTGCTTTGATTGCTGGTGGACATACTTTCGGTAAAACCCATGGAGCAGGTCCGGCAGATCATGTAGGAAAAGAACCTGAAGGAGCTGGAATTGAACAGCAAGGACTTGGATGGGCGAGTACATATAAATCAGGAAGCGGAAGAGACGCTATTTCCAGCGGTCTGGAAGTAACCTGGACAGAAACTCCGACTCAGTGGAGTAATTATTTCTTTAAGAACCTTTTTGAAAATGAATGGGAATTAACGAAAAGCCCTGCCGGAGCTCACCAATGGGTAGCTAAGGATGGAGCAGATATTATTCCTGACGCATTTGATTCTTCTAAAAAGCATAAACCAACAATGCTTACCACAGACCTTTCATTGAGATTGGATCCTGTTTACGAAAAAATTTCAAGACATTTTTATGAAAACCCAGATGCTTTTGCCGATGCTTTTTCAAGAGCATGGTTTAAACTGACACACAGAGATATGGGACCGCGTGCCCGTTATTTAGGTCCGGATGTTCCACAGGAAGAACTAATCTGGCAGGATCCTATTCCTGAGGTGAATCATGAACTGGTTGACGGAAGTGATGTGGAAGCATTGAAATCAAAAGTTTTAAACTCAGGATTAAGCAATGCTGAACTGATCTCTACAGCCTGGGCTTCTGCTTCTACTTTCAGAGGAAGTGATAAACGTGGTGGCGCCAACGGAGCCAGAATCAGACTGGAGCCTCAAAGAAACTGGGAAGTAAACAATCCGTCTCAACTGAATAAAGTATTAAACGTATTGGAAGGAATTCAGAAAGAATTCAACGATCCTCAGAACGGAGGTAAAAAAATATCATTAGCTGATCTGATTGTTTTGGCAGGTAATGCGGCAGTAGAAGTGGCTGCCAGAAATGCTGGTCAGGACGTAAAAGTTCCTTTTGCTCCGGGAAGAATGGATGCTTCTCAGGAACAGACGGATGTGGAATCTATGGGTTACCTTGAGCCTGCAGCGGATGGGTTCCGAAATTATCTGAAAAGAAAATATACGGTGTCTACAGAATCTTTACTGATCGATAAAGCACAGCTATTAACGCTTACCGCTCCGGAATTGACCGTACTGATAGGAGGTATGCGTGCTTTGGATACGAACTTTGACGGTTCAAAACATGGTATATTCACCAGTCGTCCGGGTGTTCTTACTAATGATTTCTTTGTGAATCTTCTGGATATGGGAACTCAGTGGAAAGCAATGTCTGAGGACAGGGAACTGTATATGGGAACTGATCGAAAAACAGGTCAGCCGAAATGGACCGCAACGCGTGCAGATCTTGTTTTCGGATCTAATTCTGAATTGAGAGCTATCGCTGAAGTATACGGAAGTGCTGATGCACAAGGTAAGTTTGTGAAAGACTTTGTGGCAGCATGGACGAAGGTGATGAATCTGGACAGGTTTGATCTGATCTAGTAAATAAAAATGAAAATAGAGAAAGGCAGCTTTTATGGCTGCCTTTTTTTATATATCACGTTCGTTTCATTTTAGAATAAAAAAAGAAAACCACCCTTAAAAAAGGATGGTTTGTTAAGCATGTAAATTTTATAATTATTTATTTTTGTCCTAATATCTTTATCATATTGTGAGGACTAGTTATAAATTTCCGTTCGGGAAATAAGTTATAAAATTATCATCTTTTAATTAATGTCTTCTGTTTGAACCTCGATATCAATTTCTTCAAAATCATCAGGAGTTTCCTGAATGGGTTCTTGAAGTCTTATTCCATCAAGATAATAAGTTGTTCCCAAATAGATTTCATCGCCAAAAACAACTCCATCTATTTTTCTTTTAAAGCATTTCCCAGGATCCGCTTTAATTATATTGTCTGTCTGTGTCATATTTTTATTATTATGTTATCGGATAAATTTTTGCGGCAAAATAGCTCCAGTTGGTTGCCGTTTTATAAGCAGAAACGCTTGCTGCGGGTACATGAATTTCAATTTTACTAAGGAAGGTGTTGTTATTAATTAAATTGGTTGATATTAAAATAGGAGGCGTTGTTGCTAAAATTTTAAGTACTATTTTTTGAACACTATCTTGACCATCTTGTGGACTCAAAATCATACAACCATTTTCTATATAATTAATAGAAGCAGGAAAGATAATATTCATTTCGCTTTCACCAGTTCTTAATCTTAGTCTTAAACCAAGGAAATCAATCCTTTCAAGACTTGTGCATGCTTGAAAATCAGCAAGATTAGTAACATAACCTGGAAGATTTGTAAGAGAAATATACATGTTAAACATATTTTCAAATATTCGCGTGATATAGGGAAGATTATATATACCACCTACAGGATACATGGAAATAAATGAAGCTCGTTGGTAGATCTTAACATTTTTAAATAGATTAATATTTAAGTATATTCCACCAAACGGAGCAATACCTAATTCTTCAATCTTGTCAAAATTGGCATTTAAAGCAGATGCGTTGGCTAATTCAAAAGCATTACTTCCTATTTTTTTAACGTTAGGAGGAAAGAAAATGCTTTGCATTGTTTGATTACTAAAAGCATTATCCCCAATCGTCTCTACATTTGTAAAAAATCTAAATT
>CBFQYI010000221.1:0-7562 GCA_965720825.1 uncultured Chryseobacterium sp.
TGAATTTGTTTGGACTGTTTGTACTGTTTCTTTGTATCTGTTCTCTTATGGGCAAGCGGGTAGGAGGCCAGAATTTCTGTAATTTCATCAGCTCTCTGAACGACTCCATCTACTGTTTTACTTACAAGGTCTGTACCTGAAGTCTGCTTTGCCAATTCAGTTGTCAAAACCAATGGGATAGATCTCAGGTACATATCTTTTCTTGCATATACGGCTAGCTTTGCCACAAATTCGGGATCATTTTTTTTGATCAGAGACTGGATTCTAGCCAATCTGTCATTTCCTTTTTCATAGTTGGCATCTGACAGTCCTGTTGTAACAACAGCACTATACAATTCTTCAGCGGGTGTCATGGCATATGCTTTTGCACCTTCGTAGTTCTGTACTACTTTATTTTCTTTTTTTAAAAAATTAAATTTCATGATTACTGTTTTTATTGTTAAACATGGAAAGGATTCATACTTCCTCTCTGATTTCTGATGCAAAGTAAAAACAGTATTGCGCAACCTTTTTGCGTAGAAGTTTTTTCTTTGATTTTTTTTAATTTTTAAAATGATTCTCGCAGATTATACAGGATTACGCAGATTTTAAGTTTTGGCTAAAGCCGAATGAATACTGGTAATTTGAAAGGCGGGCTAAAGCCCACCACTATTGAATAATGTATATTGAAATTATTTAACCATAGATTAGCATAGATGTTGTGACAATACAATCGAATTCATCATTCATCATTTATAATTCATCATTATAAAATCCTTCTATCATTCATTTTCATTAAAGAAATCGCGTATAGAGTATTTTCAGATGAGAGTTTTCTAGCTTTGTTTTTATTAAAATTAAGCTATGATTAAAGGAATATATGAGACTCATGTTCAGGTGAGCAATCTGGAAAATGCAATACAGTTTTACACAGAAGTATTAGGATTAAAACTGGCTCACAGAGATGAAACCAGACCTATTGCTTTTTTATGGGTGGGAGAAGGAAAAGAGTTTATGCTGGGGCTTTGGGAGCAGAAGGAGAATCTTCAGACCAGACATTTTGCTTTTTCCAGCAGTAAGGAGGATATTTTGAATTATTCTGTGGAATTTCTTGAAAAGAAGGATTTAAAACCTTACAATTTTCTGAAAAACGGAACTGTAGAACCTATGGTATTTGCGTGGATGCCTGCACTCGCTATTTATTTTAATGATCCGGATGGAAACCAGCTTGAATTTATTTCTATTCTGGAGGGTAAAGGCAGACCCGAATTGGGTGTACTCAGCTATGAAGAATGGATAAGACAGACTGCTCACTAATATACAGATACACTGCAAAGGCTTACTATTTTTACGCCTTTGCTATTGCTAGCAAAATAATAAAACAGTCATCAGCAGTATTTAAACGTTAACCAGTTTTTTCACTGCCAATACATGTTTACAAGGACCTCTTTCCCCTTGATACTTACTGAACCACTCGCATGTACATCGTTCTTTTTCTTCCTGAATGATTACTGTATGATGTACACCGGCTCCTTTTACTCTGGCTTCTGTTCTTTCTTTATTGCTATTTAAAATTTCTACTTTTCCGTCTTCAATCAGTTTTTCAGCATTTTTTATGCGAGGATTAAGCCCGATAATACGGCTTAATTTAAAAGGAAGTCTACGATAGAAAAATTCTCCGTCATTAAGATCGTAACCAAGTAATCCCATTGCAGCGAGTCTGCCAGTACTATTTTCAATTTTGTCAAAACTGATATTCTCTTCCAAGGCAATTCTGCCGGGATTAAAAGTCTGATTGGCATAGGCATATTTATCCAACGTATCAATCCACTCATCAGGAACATCCGAAATCAGGCTATCCAGCACTGCGCCTTCACCTGAAAAACCTCTCCAGCATTCTCTCGATAAAGAAAAACTGAACCGGATATTTCCCATATTGAGTTGCCATGTGATAGACTGCATATTAGCATGTGCAAAAACCTGCATACCATCAATATAAGGAAGAAGAGGTTCTAATAGACGTAGTCTGTGAAGACCTCCTATACAAACAGAATCTGTAGATTTTACCGGAGAAAAAATGGGTTTATTTCCTCTCACAATTAAATAATAATCTGACTTCACCACTCCTTTAGGCATTCCCCTAAACAATTGCTGTGTCTGGATTTTATTGAAGGTATGACGCTTTTCGGATTCTGATAAATACACCTGAACAGTTCCCAGTCCTTTGATCCATTTAGCAGGCAATGGTACTTTTCTTTCTATTATTTTGTTTTCCCCCTTGTATAGCCCTACTTCTTTTTGTCCTACAGAAAGCATAATTTTTTCATTCGGACGGATACTTCCTAATGCCGTTATCATAGACTGATTGAAATCCACATTTGTCGTTCCGTTTTCAAGAAATTCTCCATCCAATCCCTCAGGCAGTACATCTACTCGTGCATACACTCCTGCACAGTGAGAAAAACCTTCAAACCTTAGCCTTTCATTTCCTGCCGTTACTATAGGATCTTTAAGAAGTGCCATCTGAAAAGGCGACAGGTTAAAACTGGATTTCACAATGTTGGAAAGCGTAATCAGACATCGGGCTAAAATAAACGGCTGTCCTACATTTCCCCAGAAAAAACAGGGAGCATTGGTATTTTTATCTACCTCACTGTATTTGGCAAGAAATAACTCTTCAAGTGCACCTCTCCTGACTAAAGAGGATGCTCCTGAATAGTTATAAATAAGCGTATCTTCCATGGTCTATTTTTTCAGAAGAAGATTACATATTTTTTTAAGACTCGAGTTTTCTTTCCAGCTGTTTAATTTTTCAATAACTTCCTGATGTACTGATGAATGGTTCAAAGCCAATACTTCATGGTAGATTTCCAGAATTCTTTTCAGATTGGTAACAGGCTCTTCCATTTGAAGTAAAATATTGAAAATCACTTCTTCGAGTGCTACGTTATGATTTTTACTTACATTAAGCATGTGGTGCTGCATCAGATCGGTCAATCTTTTCACCGGTGCCCATTCTAATTTTTCGTGCAGACCAATCACTCTTCCAAGTCTTGCATTATCCATCATCTGACCAGAAACATGTTCAAGCCAGATTTCAGCAGCTGTTCCGCGAATGGTTTTATCACTGTCCAGGAAAATAGTCCCAAGAAACAGATACCCAATTTCATCCAGAGGTTTTTTGATCTGATACAGCGTATTTGCAGTATTCAGAACAAGACTTCTTTCAAAAACTTCTGCAATTCCTGAATAGAAAAGGCAATATTTAATTACCTTCGCCAGCGCATTTGCAGGCGTATTGGGGAAGCAAAGCATCAGCGCAGGAATTTCATTAAGCTCTTTCTGCTCGGCAACAAAATATTCCATGAATAAAGGTTCTTTTCTTTTTTCAAGATGATATTTTGGAATCGTGATATTCAGCTCTACCGGATAGTAAGAGTTTTTCTTATTGTCAATGGTTTTCCATTGGTAAGCTCCTGAAAAGAATTCTGTGGGAATATTATCATATCCGAAATTTTTAAATTCCTCAAAAACAGTTTCCGGTGAACGGGTAATTCCAGCTGTCATCCACCATGAAGGGTGTATAAACTTACCTTCCGGCTTTGCATTTTTTCCAAAGAAAAAAAGTAGTAATTCTTTATATTCACCTTTTAATCTTTTCTCTGTTTCTGCAATAGCTTTTGAAGTATCATCCAAAGCACAACGTTGAAGAGCCAGCTGAATATCCAGATGATGAGGCTCTGCATTATTATTCTGATAACTCTCCAATCTCTCAACCAGCGTTACGGGAGAAATCCAGCATGGCGCATGGGTGATAGGAAACAACAAGGGAAGTTTGTCTCCGGATTTTATTTTTTCAATTGAATAGATAGCAATCTCCTTAAAAGCTTGTCTTGCCGGGCAATCTGCTCCTACATCTTCTATCGGACCCAATTTTTTCTGATAATTGGAGTAAGACTCTCTCGTAGCTTCCTCCTCTCTGGTTTTCTGGTATATTTTTTCCAGATTCTTTAGCTGAATCGGATATTTTTCCATTAAAGCCAGCCCATAATTGATGATTGCATTGCATAGTAAAACATTCAGATAAGGAACTTCCCATTTTGCAATGGTTTTACAGGCTTTCAAAAACACAGGTTCCATCAGTTTTACAGATTCTTCATCCACATCTCCGGCAAATCTGATAAATCCAGTCAAAGCAATATCACAATGGTAGCTATACGGATCGTCCATTGCTAAAGGCAGATAGAACATGAGATCTTCAAAGTTCTGAAGTATCTGCACGGCATTTTCATCTGAAGTTAGCAATAGTTTTTCTGATGCTATCGCTTCCAGTTCCGGCTGTTTCTCTTCAATATATTTTACCAAAAGAGGACGTACATTGGTTAATATATTATCTGAATAATGAGAAAGAGCCAATATCATATTTTCTGAAGCCGGAATGTATTTAAGGATAATCTTCGCTGCTTTTGATTGTATCCCATCATCTTTACTGACAAATGCTGTACTTAAAGCCATTCCAAGCATATCCGGATCCATTTTCTTTCTCTGGAATATTTTTTCAGTAAGTCCCAGACTGGAAACCACTACTGTTTTTACCTCAGAGCTTAGTAGATTGGGAAGGTAATGTGAAAATTCTTCATTCTTAAATTCAGAAGTTCCCACTATTTTTTTCAAGTGTGATAATATTGTATTCACGGCTTTTGACTGTGAAGAAACAAGCCCTGCAAGCAGTTCATCCTGTAGATCAGATAGTTCTTCTTCCGTTGGTTTTAATAATGTGAACGCATCCATAAACCAACCCGTGACATTTTTATTAAAATTCCTGTTGGCAGCCAGAAGGCACTCCTTCAGAAATCTTTTTCTTTCAATTTTATTATCCGTAATAAGCTTTTGAACAATAGGAAACCATTCTTTACGGAAAGGTAAAGATTTGGAAGGGAATTCACACAAATACCAAAAATGAGTATTGAGTGTTTCAGGATGGCGGTCAAGATCTGCCGGATAATTGCTCAGATGATGTCCCAACAATTCTGGTTTAGGCTGTACATATCCTTTCTCTGTCCATCCTAAAATATCTTTATAATTAAAAGCTGTAAATTCAGCTTCAACTGATTCATTGATAAAGTCTGAAAACCAATCTGGGCATCCCCATTCCAATATCTGATCAGTCTGTTCCGCATTACGGAAAAGACTCCAATAGTTTTTACCGAAATTCTTTTTGTCCATGCAGACAAATGAAGCAATATCTATAATGGAATGCTGGTTCACAGATCCTGCCGTGTGGTAGGAGTTTTTAGTCATTACAATTTTACTGATCTCGCGGTCCATTTTTTTTATAGACGGTACCAGTGTTTTCCTTTCTTCAATACTAAGCTCTTTTAGAAAGGGGATAATCTCATGTATTTTTTCCTCATTAAGGATCTCATAAAGTCTTTCTTTCATGGTGCTTTAATTTGATGTATAAATTTGTTTCAGGTTATTCATTTTTTTCCATTCTTTAGGTAGTCTGACAAGAACTTTTTTCATTCCAGACTGATTTTGTTTTAACAGTTCATAATAAAGTTCAAAGAACTTTTCAGCATTCAAAAACGTCTTTTCAACTGTTGAAAGAATGGACATCAGCAGTTTTCCGGAAGCGACATTACAACTGGTAATCAGACTGATAAGTTTTGGAATTTTGTGGGTAAATCCTTTTACCTGATTCCATTCAAATCTTAACTTTTTACCGATTATTGTTCCCAACTTCATTTCTTTAAAATTATTCAAAAACATCCTGTTTATAAGGCTTCAAAAGCCGTACCACAGAGCGTCTGATAGTATTAAACAGTCCCGAAAACAGGAAAAGACAAAACCTCTTCTCGGAAAGGCATTCTGTTTCATCCAAGCATTCGGAAACATAACATATATTTAAATAAAACACTGATATACAATATCTGACAAGTTTTACTATTTTTTTACTGTAAAAGCAAAACAGGGTAGCCTATATAAAATTCTCATCAGATTATTATCATAAACACCTTGATAAAATTGAATGAATTATTTAAAAAAGAAGTATTTTCAGGAATGTGATGATCAAAGAATTCACTGACAATATCAGAAGTGTCTTATCATATCCGGAATTTTGTTCTTTATACTCATTTCTTGTTTTACAACGCGTTAACAGTTTAAATTTTTCACCTGAAAACCTTTATCAATAAGCATAAATTCATTCTCATCGGCTAAAATAAAAAAAAATGACTGACAGACAGTAAATTATCCCATAAAAGTGATTTTTTTTAACAAATATTAAGTTAATAAAACAATAGCTATTAAAGCCTTTGAAAGCTTAAAAACAATTCCCCGTTTAAAGATATAATGATAAAAAACCAGATAAAAGCTCTATAACATGATATTTACACATCATTTGGTGTCTTAATTTTAGAATGTATCATCTCATAAAACAAAATCATTTTACATTACGGATACGTTAATTTCTTTTAAAATAATAAATGTAGGATTGTAATCCTTTAAATTTTATATATTTGCAAAATAAAATACTTGACAACTCAAATACTTTTCAATGATTAGCACAGAATTATTATTTTTAATAAACATTAATAAACTGCAGTCTGTAATTGCCAGAAAATTTGATTCTCTGAGCGTTCATGGTCTGGGATTCAATGACTTTATCATTCTTTATGTACTCTATTCTTCCTCTGAGAGCAGAATGAGAAGAATAGATCTTGCTGAAAAAATAGGACTTACAGCATCAGGAGTCACCCGGTTATTGAATCCATTGGAAAAAATCGGGCTGGTAGCCAGAGAAACCAATGAAAGAGATGCCCGTGTAAGTTATGTGGTCATCACTCCTAACGGTAAAAAGATATTTGAAGAAGCTAAGCTAAGCGCTGAAAATAGTACTAAAGAAATTCTTTCTTCCAAAAAGGGTAAATCTCTACGCATGGTCAATGAGTTTTTATTTGATTTAGGAGGAAATATACAATAATGAAAAGATGAAAAATGCATTAAAGAAACAACTAAGAGAAAAGGCAAAAGACCATACAACAACAATGGGAGTACTTGCTGTTACCAACACTTTAAACGGGAAAAAATATGTTCAGGCTTCTTTACATCTGGAAGCACTGGTGAACAAGATGAAATTTCTTTTAAATGGAGGATTATTTACCCATCCGCAATTACAGAAGGAATGGAATGAATTGGGAAATGATTCTTTTACTTTTGAGTTTGCCGTCGTTGTTCCGGATCAGAACAATGAATTTATCAATTACCGTAAAGAGATTCAAAAGGCTGAACAATCTTATATTTCCGGCCTCAATACAGAATTATATTAAAGTGATGTCAAAAAAATATCTATCTCCTGCTTTTGAGGCAGGAAAAGATCTGTTTACTAAAAATATACAAGGAGCCATTATTAATCTTAATCTTATCAGATTAAAGAAGGAAGCAGATTATTCTGAATATCCGGATCTGAAACCCAATGAAAAAACAATTGGCTGGGATGCCTATCTTACCTATATGAGGTAAACCGAACCTTATTTAAAGGAAAGCGGCGGGGAGATTATATTTATAGGGAAAGGAGATCA
>CBFQYI010000222.1:0-7545 GCA_965720825.1 uncultured Chryseobacterium sp.
GTTCTGGATAGAGGAAAGGCTGTTGCATTTTCAAGCTGGATAAACTTGGTTTGCTTTATTTTGTCAAATCTTTGGTTAACCGTTGCCTGAATTTCAGTAGAACGATAGAATGACGGTTCGTTTTTAGTATAATTGAATATATTGGAAAGGCTCAGGAAATGATTATTCACCTCATAAGAATTGAGTTCAGACAAATCGATATCCGGATCAGATTTTGAACCGTCCAGTGAACCGGTATAACTAAGATTGCTTTGCCATTTTGCCGTTCCATGATCATATTTTTTTTCTTTGATGATGCCAAGATGAGCGGTGATTCTTTTATAGCTTTCCAACCGGTCTCTTGGGTCGGTTTTTGCATTCAGATAATCCAGACCTGTGTTGATTTTCAGATCTTTTTCTTTATTTTCAAAACCTTTGCTCACTGCAAACAGCTTACTGTAACCATCTGCTTTAAATCTGGCTTTCCATCTTGTATATCCGGATTTGTTGGTGATTTTTACAATTCCTGAGGTAAGGTTTCCATGGATTACAGAAGGAATTCCACGAAGTATTTCCACACTTTCAATCTGATCTGTAGAGATCGTTCGCATGTCTACACCGCTGTTTACAGTAAGTCTACGTTTCAGTCCGTTATTCGTTTTATCTAAAAAATCATAGGAATACTGCAGGTTGGCATTGGAATTTAAAGGAGCTCCATCCACCAAAAATGTAGTTCCCATAGAAGAAGTATTGTAATCATTAGCAGGTCTGCCGGTTTCACGGAGACTGATTTTGTTGGCCTGATTAAGGACCGGATCATTTGATCTTCCACCTGGGAGAAGTTCCAGAAGATCGGAAAAACTTGACGGCTGTAAATGCTGCATAGCCCGTTGATTAATGATGGAAGAAGAGGTAAGTCCTTTTCCTTCTTTGGCGGTAATCACCACTTCTTCGATGGTGTTGAGTTTCTCCTGAACCGGTAAGATAAATGTTTCTGTTTTTGATACAGATATTTTACCGGAATATTCAAGAATTCCATTTTTCCAGGCTTCTGTTTTATATTTTCCGGGAATCAATGGGATTATTGCTATTCCTTTTTCATTTGTAGAAACTGAATAGGAATTTTCTTCGTTGTAGATCTTGATTTCAGAGCCATTGATTAAGTTTGAATCAAGACTTTTTATTTCAAAAGTGATGGTGAATTGTAGGTTTTGTGCCTTGACGGCTGTCATCGTAATGATAAAAATAAGAAAACTGAAAAATCGAAGCCTCAAAGGAAAGCGGGAGTCATGATGTACCATCTGGCATTATTCTTTCGGCAAAAGTAGCATGCTCAATACAAGTTTACTAATTTTATTTAGAATAATTCAAAATAAATGACAAGAATCATTTATGTTATTTTAATATAATTTTTGTGAAAATTTAAAAATGAATGTTGTAAAATGATAAATAATAATGGATTACATAATTTTTAGTATTTTAAAATGGAATTTATCTCCAATTATTTTTAGTGGAGTTATTGGGATTGTTCATCCATAAAAAAGCACTTCATTGCTGAAGTGCCAAAAATTAACTTGAAATAAAGATATAGAGGAGTGATTGATTACAATTTTATTTTTTTGTTGATGGTTTTTCCATTAGAAAGGGTGACTTGTACAAGATATACTCCTGATTCTAAGTTTCTGGATTCAAACAATGTTTTATTTACTTCCTGCTGAATAATCAGAGCACCAAAAATGCTATAAATACTAATGTTTTTAATATCATTGCCGGATTTAGCTACAATTTGTTGCCTATGAGCATAAATATCAGTGCTGTTTTCTGATGACAATGTTGCTCCAACCGCTTTACTGAACTGAAGATTGTAGTAAGGAGTAACAACCTCAAACGTATAGTTTTTATTTTCCAGTTCCTGAATATTGATTCCTCCGGTCTCACGATATTGTTTTTGCGAAATACTTTTGACTAATATTTTATTTTCATCAAAAATATTCACAGCAGTAAGTTCTTCCTGATCTACTTTTAATTGCAAAACTGATGTATTCACAGATTGTACGATTTCATTTTCCGCGACTTCCTGAGGTGTGTTTTTGATGAATGGAATTATTTTATTTTCGTTGTTTTCTGATACTTTCAATAAATAAACTCCGTCTTTTAAGGTTGATAAATTTTGATTGCTAGCCGTTCTGCTCTGTGCTTTTTCTTTATTGAAATCTGTAATTTCTACCAGCTGCATATTGCCCAGATCCGGTTTGATCTGTGAAGACAGAAGGGCAGGCTTTTCTAATGTTTTATCTGCTGATTGTTTACCGAAAATTGATCCTGCAATCGCCCATTCATTTAGAAGGCCACCGCTTCTCAGCGTATTGAATTTAGCATTGGAAGCTAATGTAAAGGGAAGAATTCCTCCCACATGGCCCAGTGGTCCCCAGTAAAAAGAATCCAGTTTATATTTATTCAGATCCCACCATGGATAATAGCTACGCTGAACATCAATAGTTTTAGAAGTATTTTCGGGCGGAATTGCTAAATCAACAGTAGAATGTCCCAATGTCATTGGAGTTTTATTGTACCAGTCATACACATCCTTAGGTTTCATGCATAGTCTTAGCTTGTTATTGGGATTGTTGGTAACATCATTCACGAAGCTGGTGGTAAAGAGTTTTCTCCAGATAACAGGCCCCCACAAAAGTCCTCCGTTATCCTGAACAACATGATAGTTGTATTTGTCGAGATATTCTGCAGAAATAACTTCTGAAATGTCATTATTATAGGTTTTATAACCTGTATTGTTGCAGGTATGAAGTACATTGGCCAGGAATGAGGTGAAAGGGTAGATATCTTTTTCAAGGACTCCTTTATTTAACGTGACTCCGGAAAAATCATATGGCCCGTCACCCATGTAGGCATATTTGAATTTTATATTATTGGGATTTGAAATGCTTAATCTTTTTAATGTAGACATCGCAGCGTGAGCGCCCTGAGAATATCCGGCTAAGAAATATTCATCATAACGTTTAATATTGAGTTGTGCCAATACTTTATTCGCTGCGGTTATAAAATCTATGGTAGCACCGGCTTCAGTGGCATAGTCTACATAAGGATGTGTTCCTTCTCCAGTTCCCATCCCTACGTAGTCGGGAGCCATCAAAATATAGCCATTGAGTACATAGGAAAGTTCAACAACAAATCCTGCTGTTAAAGCCCCTTTGAAATTAGACGGAACATTATTTCTGCTGTCTGTTGTTCCATGGTCTGATACCACTGTTGAAAGTTTGAAAGGTACGTTAGGGTACATCAATAATCCGGTGGCTTTTACAAGAACATTGTTTTCATTTTTAGTGTAATAAGTGATCTTGTAACCCTTTAAGCCTACATTAAAGCCATTGAGGTAGTTGGCAAATTCCGGAGCATTCTGATCACCAAGATTACCGGCGATAAAATTGATGACTCCTTGTGGTGTTAAATCCAGTTTCTGCTCGGCACTTACAACATCACCAGCCTGCTGTGCGAAGTAAAATGGTGCGGTAAGATTCAATAAAAAAATCGTAATTTTTCTCATATTGTTTGTTTTTGTGTGGTATTAAAGTAATAGTTTTAATAAAAGCACAAAAACTTTATGAGATTAATAATTATTCATCGAATATCAATTCTCTGAAAAGTGAGTAAAATAAAGAGTCTGACCATTGGCCAGACTCTTTATTTATATTTTATCTTTTTTAGAAAGCGTTGATTCCCGTAATATCCAATCCGGTGATCAGCAAGTGAACATCATGCGTTCCTTCGTAAGTAATTACAGACTCCAGGTTTGCAGCATGTCTCATCATCGGGAATTCACCCATGATTCCCATACCTCCAAGGATCTGTCTGGATTCTCTGGCTATTTCAATGGCCATATGTACGTTGTTACGTTTAGCCATAGAGATCTGAGCAGGAGTTGCTTTGTGGGCATTCTTAAGATTTCCTAACTGAAGACAAAGTAACTGAGCTTTTGTAATCTCTGTCAGGAATTCAGCCAGTTTTTTCTGCTGAAGCTGGTAAGAACCGATTGGTTTTCCAAACTGTTTTCTTTCTTTAGAATACTGAACAGCAGTACAATGGCAGTCAATAGCAGCACCAATTACTCCCCATGAAATTCCATATCTTGCAGAGTTCAGACAAGATAGAGGTCCTTTTAATCCTGTTACTCCTGGCAGTAGGTTTTCTTTCGGAACTTTTACATCATTAAATACCAGTTCTCCCGTTTTGGAAGCTCTTAAGCTCCATTTATTGTGAGTTTCCGGCGTGGTGAAGCCTTCCATTCCTCTTTCAACGATTAATCCCTGTACTTTTCCTTCCTCATTTTTTGCCCATACTACAGCGATGTCACATAAAGGAGAGTTGGTGATCCACATTTTAGCTCCATTTAAAAGATAATGATCACCCATATCTTTAAAATAAGTTTCCATTGAACCTGGGTCAGAACCGTGGTTAGGCTCAGTCAATCCAAAAGATCCGATCATTTCTCCGGCAGCAAGTTTTGGAAGATATTTCTTTTTCTGTTCCTCAGAACCAAATTCGTTAATAGGGAACATCACCAATGAACTTTGTACCGAAGCTGCAGAACGTACTGCAGAATCTCCTCTTTCCAACTCCTGCATAATCAGACCATAAGAAATCTGGTCTAATCCTGAACCGCCATACTCAACCGGAATATAAGGTCCCAGTGCTCCGATTTTCCCTAATTCTCTCATAAGATTAGGAATATCTGTATGATTTTGAGCGGCCTGATCTATCTGCGGCATTACAAAACTTTCAACCCAGTCTCTTACAGATTGGCGGATGAGTTTATGTTCTTCAGTAAGTAAAGCATCAATTCCATAATAATCAGGGATGCTTGTAAGAGGATAATATGACATGATTTTTTGATTTGGTTAAAAGTAACATTTTTCGTGGTGTCTTGAAAGTTTTTTTAAAAACTTGTTTTGCTGTTGATTTTCAGAGATGTACTGCTACTTTGTTTATGATTTTAGTTAAATTTATATTTTTATGACTCCTCATCATTAGAGATAGGATACTGATTGGTAGAGTTATGAACTTCAGTTTTAAATTTATACAGATAAGGGGCTTTATTGGCCGAGCCGTCATACAGTTTTTCCATTCTGTCCAGAATATTCAAACTTAAAATTTTTCGCTGAAAATTATTTCTTCTGAACTTCTGTCCTAAAATAGTTTCATACAGAGCCTGAAGATCTTTCATAGTAAATTTCTCCGGAAGCAGATTACTTGCTGCAACTTCTGTATTGATATTCATTCTCAGATATTCAAGACCAGTTTCTATAATTCTGTCATGATCGAATGCCATTTTAGGGAGATTGTTTACCTCAAACCATTCACAGCTTTCATTGAAGGCATCCGGGAAAGTGTCAGTCAGTGAAAAATCGATAAGGCTGCAGTATCCCACTGTAACGAACCGCTGGAAAATCCAGTGATCTTCAGGAACGGTTATTCCTTTATTTTTAAGGAGAATCTGATGTACATTGTTCTCTGTACGGTCTATCCTTCCAAAGGTGTGAAACTGTTTCAAAAATAATCCTTTAAGATGGGTTCTTTCAAACAAAACTCTTTCAGCAGCTTCTCTAAGGTCTTCGTCATTGAAAACAAAACCACCCGGAAGTGACCATAGATCCAGATCATGATATTTTAAAAGCAAAACTTTCAGAATGTTATTATGAAAGCCGAATATGGTGCAGTCAACAGAAATATGCGCTACGAAATCTTTCGTGTCAATAAGTTCCTGTAGCGTTTCTTTACTTTTTGTGTCTTTGATTTTCATGGCAGTAAAAATAAAACTATTTTCTATTTGTGACAGTAAAATATACAAAACTAATCACAAAAAGCAGAATTACAGAAGATAAGATGTATAATGGATAATAATTCAACAATTGCTTTTCAAATAAAACAGCCATAATAATAGAGCTTACAGAGCTGCCCAGAGAGGAAAAAATAACAATAAGAGAGGTGAAAAGATTGATTTTATCTTTATCCACCTGCGCAATCATTCTTGAGTTGATCACAGGATAGAGGGGGGAAAGAAACAAGCCAATAACCGGAAATAAAAAAAGTAAGAATCTGGAATCTTCGGAATCAAAATACTGTATGCCCAGTATAATGATCAGTAAGGTGATAATCAAAGTCATACAAGTAATATAATACCTGGGTAATGAAAATCTTTTGATAATATTGGCAGTAACCGTTCGCCCGGCATAAGAAAAGATGGATAGAAAAGAAGTGGCCTGAAGCGCAAAAAATGAATTGACTTTCAGGTGGTTTTTATAAAAAGAAGGAAGCCATGAATTGAATCCTTGCTCTACGAAAACAATAAAAAAGACCACTCCTAAAAACAAGGCTACTGCAGGGGTGGTAAACCCTGATAGTTCCGAGAAAATACTCTTGCTTTCCATAGGTCTGGACTCTACTATTTCTATCTTGGAAAGCAGAAAAATGGTAAATACTGATAATAAAGCAATCAGCATGAAACCAAACTTCCAGAATTCCGAATACTGGCTGGAAATCACCCATCCAAAACCTGTATTCACAACGAAAATTCCGATCATAAAAGAGGCTTCTACATTATTCATCGTCTTTGCCAGGGATTTTTCATCCGAAATATTATTCCTTATAATTCCAAAAACACAGATTTTTCCAATCGCAAAACAGGCGCCTATAATGGCAAACCACAATTTATAAAACCAGAAAACTTTTACAAAAGGAAGAAGGCAGGAACAGAATCCAACAATAGCCAGGGCTAGAATCAATGCTTTTTTAGGACCGGTTTTGTTGATAAAGCTCACTGCAAAAAGCGAAATAAAAGCAATGGGCAAATCTTTAAAAGATTCTAAAAGCCCCAGTTCTCCATAGGTGATTTTCTCTTCTGACAATTGCAAAATCACAAGGCCCATGCAGTTTAAAACCATTGAAAAAATAAGCGATCGATCCCTGCAGGTTAATGCATGGGAAGTTTTAATGGAAGAGAAATTTTGGATGGCTTGACGATCATTTTGGGAGATATCTTTATTAATTTTTTATGATATTTTATGAAATATTGATGCGAAGATAGGGCTTCTAACCCTGAAAAATAAAAGAAAAATTAAAATATTTATGAATAGAATGTTAATTAATTAAAAAAAAATATATTTTTATTGTCTCAATTTGAGAATTAAACAATAACTGTATATGAATGTAAGAATATCAAGAAGCGTAGGAGTGGTTGCCGTCCTCTATTTTACGGCCAACTTCAGTGCCCAGACCAACAAGACGAAGGACACACTTGCGAAAGAAAACAAAATAGAAGAAGTGGTAGTCATCGGTTACGGTACTCAGAAAAAGAGTAATGTGACGGGAGCTATAGCGAGTATTAAAGCCAGCGATATAGAGAACATTCCGTCTGGTAAACCGGAACAGGTTTTACAGGGAAGAGCTGCCGGTGTTTCTGTAGTAACCAATTCAGGACAGCCGGGGGCTGCTGCTACAGTACGTGTAAGAGGAATTACCAGTTTTGGAGCGGGAAGTAACAGTCCTTTGTGG
>CBFQYI010000223.1:0-7505 GCA_965720825.1 uncultured Chryseobacterium sp.
AGCTTTGGCAAGCATTAGTCTTGCAACATTTTTAGTAACACCTCCAGTTACCCTTGGTGAGGAAGGCAAATTCTCTATTGCTTTTTTAAGATCAGCAAAAACAGTTTTTGTATATACTTCCGGCACGGTATTTCTTGCAGAAGTTGTAGACGGAAGAGTGTTATATTTTAATTCTCCTGTACCTAAATCCAGAGGAACACCTCCATAGGTCTGCACCAGCATGAAATAGTAAAACCCTCGGAAAAAACGGGCTTCAGAAATCATAGATTCTGCAATTCCGAATCCTGGTCCTTTTTCAATAATACCATTGGCCGTATTGATATATGGGAACACTGAATTCCAAACCATACTTGTAGGAAAAGTATTGGAATTGATAATACCGTTTCCGGACATATCGAGTTCTTTAAAGTTACCATCTGCACTTTGTGCCCAGGTAGACTCGTCAGTTCCGTTCTGGCAATTGCTCATAAAGTAGCCATTACCATACAGTAACCTCATCTGTCTGTATAAGGCTGTAAACCCCTGATTAACTCCGTCCGGTGTATTAAAATAGTCAGCTGTATATATTGCTCTTGGCTGCTCATCAAGAATTTCACTACAACCTGTAAATGTTAAGGATAAAAAGATTGCTCCTAATAGCAGTTTTTTGTTAAAATTTATCATGACAGTACAGTTTTAAAAGGTTAAGTTAAGTCCCATTAAGTAATTTCTTGTAGAAGGGTTGTTGGTTCCTATGACAAGCTGACGGTTTTGATATCCGCTTACTGCCTGGTTTTCATTTCCGAAAGAGTTTGGCTCCGGATCCATTCCTGAGAACTTATGATAAGGAGAAAATAATACAACAGGATTGGTTACCGTAAAATAAATTCTTAAGCTGGTGATCTTTAGATCCTTTAAAAAGTCTTTATTGACATTATAACCTAATGTAATGGTACGAAGCTTAAGGTAAGAAGCATCAAACATGGCCAAAGTAGAAGAATACTTTGGATTGTCACCACTCAGATGGCGTCCAGGACGCGGAAAATAAGCCTCTGTATTATCTTCAGTCCAGTAATCTACATCCACATTATTTCCTCTTCCCGTTAATCTGTTAAGGTAACTTGCAGATCCGTAAATGGTACTTACCAGAATTCCTCCGTGCTGGAAAGCACCTACTGTGCTTAGCTCAAAATTTTTGTAGGCAAAGCGCATATTGAATCCTCCCTGAAATTTCGGAGCGGTATCAAAGATCTGTCTGTCGTCCGGGCCTATTGCTCGTACCGGCGTTCCGTCAGCATTATAACCACCAGTGTATAGAACTTTAATAGATCCTACAACATCTGCAGCAGTTCCAGGCTCCAGAATATTCTGATAAGGATCTCCAGCCTGCCAAAGACCAATGTATTGATAATCATACAATGAATTAATATTGTGACCTACAAACCATAAGTTATTGATGTCACGTTCTGTTCCGGACGCAAGCGATAAAATTTTGTTTTTATTGGTATAAAAATTAACTCCCGCTTCCCATGTAAACCCATCAGGGTTATCAAAAATGACTCCGTTTAAAGAAACTTCCAGCCCTTTATTTTCTGTTTCCGCTACATTGGAAACAATGGATGACCATCCACTTGTCGCCGGAAGACTTTTCTGCGTCAACAGGTCATAGGTATGGGTCTTGTAATATTCCACGCTTCCCGTAAGGCGGTTGTTCAGTATTCCGAAATCTACTCCATAGTTTTGTGTTTTTGAATACTCCCAACCAAGACTTGGATTAGGTGGCTGATTTCCATAGATACCTGTACTTCCTGCACTTCCGTAGTTATAAGGAGCAACGTTAAATCTTCCCATTGTAGAATATGGATCCACTGCCTGATTTGAAGTCTGTCCCCATCCAGCTCTGAATTTAAGGAGATTAATCACCTTGATATTCTGCATGAAAGATTCGTTGGTAACATTCCATCCTAATGATAATGCGGGATAGGTATGCCATTTATTACCCGGAGCCAGTCTGGAAGATCCATCGGCACGAAGTGTTGCCATTAGCATATACTTATTATCATATGTATACATAATTCTTCCCATGGCTGAAAGCAGGCCGGTTTTCCAATAAATTTGGTCTTCAGGTCTTACGGTGATATCAGCTTGAGGCGACTGTCCCAGGTTGTAATACTGGAAAAAGTCTGCAGGGACATTCTTTGCACTCATGTATGAGCTTGTATACTTATTCTGTTCTGCCGAATATAATGCTACAGCATTTACTTTATGTTTACCAAATGTACGGTCATATGTTAAAAGGTTTTCCAATACCCAATGATACGTCTGGTTATTCCCTCTTCCTGCAGCTGACGGGCCTAAAGGATTTGTATTAAAGACTCCTACACCGGAGTAATTTCCACTGTTTGAAGTACGGTAATCCAACCCTACATTTAATCGGTATTTCAATCCTTTGATTGGAAGGCTGGCTTCCCCATAAAGATTGTTATAGGATGCAAAGGCCTTGGTCTCGTCGATATATTTATCTCCCAGATTCCCAAGGCTTCCTCTTGTATAAATCCATGTCTGATCAATACCACCTGCCGTACTCATTACTCTTTTCGGAGTTCCGTCCGGATTGTAAGGATTAGCAATAGGAGAATACCCTAAAACAGCTCCCGGATTTACTCCGTTTCCTTCTGAAATCGAATAGTTCGTATTGGTTGTAAAACCGAACTTAAAAATGGATCCCACTTGTTGGTCAACAGCCATTCTCAGGGCAAACCTTTCATAACTTTGAACAGGGATTAGTGCATTTTGCTTGAAGTATGATAGACCTACATTATAATTACCTCCTTCCGTTCCGCCTGAAACACCAATATCATGGCTGGTCATCATCGCCGGTTTATAGTACAGGCTTTGCCAGTCTGTGTTGACACCGCTGTTTTCGTCAGCTCCGTTTGAATACAAAGGTGTTGTATTTCCCGCAGGAATAGCGTAAGCACGAAGCTTTGCAAACTTAGGACCATCCATCATCGGATATTTTGAAAACAAGGTCTGAACTCCCGTAAAGGTGTTGTAACTGAATTTAGGTCTCTGCCCTTTTGCTCCTCTGTTGGTTGTAACGAGAATCACACCATTTGCCCCTCTGGATCCATAGATTGCTGTGGCAGAAGCATCTTTCAGGATATCAATACTTTTGATATCACTAGAGCTTATATCTCCCAGTGATCCCACAAAAGGAATACCATCCAATACGATTAACGGGTTATTATCCCCTGTCAGAGATCTCGTTCCCCTGATACGGATCTGCATGGCTGCACCCGGTTTTGTAGAGGTTTGCGAGATATCTACCCCTGCCGTTCTTCCCTGTAATGCCTGGGTAATGTTGGCAGAGGGTACTTCACGTAGGGCATCTCCTTTTACAGTGGCTACAGAACCTGTCACAGCTTCTTTTCTCTGGGTTCCATATCCTATCACAACAACTTCATCTATTTTATTTTCTTTAGCTACTGTATCTTTCTTAACCTGTGAATATGCTATGCCGGAAGGCAATAAAGTCATTGCAAAAAATAATGCCGCTCTATTGCTTTTATTGAAATAAAATCGGTTCATAATTATTATTTTAGTATTAGTTGTTGAATAAAAGGCTGTTTAATAATTATAGTTTATAAAATCCTTAGTGTTTATGAGCCTTTTATTTTTTTATTATATATGCATATTCACGATAGCTTCAAACAATTCCTGTTTTCCGCTTTTTGGCTGTGGTTCGCCGATTTCGTGTGCAATTCTCTGAAGATCTTCCAATGTAAGAGTACCTTCTTCGAATGCTTTTCCGTTTCCTTTATCAAAAGAAGCGTAGCGGTCTGTTCTCAGCTTTTTGTAATCCGAATTTTCAAGAATATCTGCTGCTGCAAGAAGTCCTTTGGCAAAAACATCCATTCCAGAAATGTGAGAAATGAATAAATCTTCAGCATCAATAGAATTTCTTCTGATTTTGGCATCAAAATTTACTCCTCCTGTTCCCAGACCTCCTGCCGGAAGCAGTACAAGCCATGCCTGAACCATATCGTAGTAATCAATCGGGAACTGATCCGTATCCCAACCGTTCTGATAATCTCCTCTGTTGGCATCAATACTTCCTAAAAGCCCGGCATCAACAGCAACCTGAAGCTCATGTTCAAACGTGTGCCCTGCCAACGTAGCGTGATTTACTTCAATATTCAGTTTGAAATCTTTGTCTAATCCGTAATGTCTAAGAAATCCGATTACCGTTTCAGAATCATAATCATACTGATGCTTGGTAGGCTCCATTGGTTTTGGCTCGATCAGGAAAGTCCCTTTAAATCCTTGCTGGCGTGCATAGTCTCTTGACATAGAAAGGAAACGGGCCAGATGATCTTTTTCACGCTTCATATCAGTGTTTAAAAGGCTCATATATCCTTCTCTTCCACCCCAGAAAACATAATTTTCGCCTCCTAGTGCTATTGTAGCATCTATTGAATTTTTCACCTGAGTACCTGCACATGCCACAACATCAAAATTTGGATTGGTAGAGGCACCGTTCATGTATCTTTCATGGGTGAAAACATTCGCTGTTCCCCATAAAAGCTTAATTCCTGTTTCCTGCTGTTTTTGTTTTGCATACTCTACAATCGTCTGCATATTCTTCTCATAGTCTTTCCAGTTACCGGCAGGATCTACCAGATCGATATCATGGAAACAGTAATAGCTGAAGCCCATTTTGGACATGAATTCAAAACCTGCATCCATTTTATGCATTGCTCTTGTTACTGCATCATTTCCGATATCCCATGGATGATGAATCGTAGGTCCTCCGAACGGATCACTTCCGTTTGCACATAGGGTGTGCCACCATGCCATTGCAAATCTGGTCCAGTCTTTCATAGGTTTTCCCATCACGATCTTTTCCGCATCATAATAGCGGAACGCCAACGGGTTCCTGCTTTCCTTCCCTTCAAACTTAATTTTTTCAATACCCGTAAAAAACTCTTTTGTACCTGTTAAAGTGTTCATATTTATTTGATTATTTTTAATTTGTTTTTTTAATTTTTGCGTAGAGATTCCCTTCTCACTGATTCTAAAAAGTCAGTAAGAGGATCAAAAATACTGTTGAATTTGTCCTAGATTATTTCATTAAGATGATGTTTCCATCTGCCATAGGCTTCTAAATATTGTTCTTGTTTTTCGTGTTCAGGTTCTATTACCGCTATCTGTTCAAGTGAAGAAAATGCCTCCCTGGAATCTGCATAAAATCCTATTCCCATTCCGGCAGCTCTTGCCGCTCCTACTGCTCCATCGGTATCATAAAGTTCAATGACCGCATTGCTCACACTGGACAGTGACTGGCGAAAGATTGAACTTAAAAACATGTTGGCATTTCCTGCCCGGATCACCTGGATATCCATTCCGATATTTCTCATGATATCCATTCCGTATTCGTAGGAGAATACAATACCTTCCTGTGCTGCACGCAGAATATCTCCTTTAGAATGTATATTAAAATTAATTCCATGGATAGAACAGCTTGGATCTTTATTTTCAAGCACTCTTTCAGAACCGTTTCCGAAAGGAATAATACTTAATCCTTTTGAACCAATAGGTGAAAGTGAAGCCATATCATTCATATCACCGTAAGAAGAAAGAGAGGTTGCGAAATTATGCTTCAGCCAGGAATTTAAAATACCTGTTCCATTGATACACAGTAAAACACCCAGTCTGATCTGTTCCGGCGTATAATTGACATGGGCAAAAGTATTTACTCTTGATAACTTATCATATTCCAGCTGGTCCAAAACACCATATACCACTCCGGAAGTTCCTGCTGTAGAGGCAATTTCTCCGGGATTAAAAACATTCAGGGAAAGAGCATTGTTAGGCTGATCTCCTGCCCTGTATGAAATAGGAGTACCTTCTTTCAGACCTAATTCTTCAGCTGCAGCCCTTGAAACTGTTGCCTGGATGCCAAAAGTGGGTACAATTTCCGGGAAAAAGCTTTTCGGGATTTCATAGTGGTTGATAATATCTTCCGAAATACAGTTGTTTTTAAAATCCCAGAAGATTCCTTCTGATAATCCCTCAATGGTTATTCCTATCTGTCCGGAAAGCCTCATGGCAATGTAGTCTCCCGGAAGCATTATTTTATCTATCTTTTCAAAGATTTCAGGTTCGTTATCTTTTACCCAGGCAAGCTTTGACGCAGTAAAGTTTCCCGGTGAGTTTAAAAGATGTGAAAGACATTTTTCTTCTCCTATGGTTTTGAAAGCTTTTTCACCATAAGGCACAGCACGGCTGTCACACCAGATAATTGACGGTCTTAAAAGATTCTGATCTTTGTCTACCAGAATCAAACCATGCATCTGCCATGTAATTCCGATTCCTTTAATATCTTCAGCATGTACACCAGATTCATGCATAACAGCTTCATGCGCCAACTTCAGATTGGTCCACCAGTCTACCGGATTTTGCTCTGCCCATCCGGGATTTATCGCAGTGATTTTCATCTCTTTTTTGGGAGAAAATTCAGAAGCAATCACTTTTCCGCTGGAAGCCTCAATGAGACACACTTTCACAGAAGAACTGCCAATGTCATAGCCTAGTAAGTACATAATTTTTTAAAAAGGTTATTTTATAAGTTTTGTATTGTTTTTCTTGTAAATCTTGGCATCAAATCTGTAATATCTTGCTGCGCGGTGAGATACATCTTTTTGAATTTCGTCCAGAGGACCGATATAGGGGAATGAAGATATTTTTTTATGGAAATTCTTAATATCAATATTTTTTTCATTCAAAGCGCTGTAGAGCTGATAGAGTTGTCTTATGGTGAATCTTTTCGGCAGCAGCTCAAAAATAATGGAGAAATCGGATTCAATCCATTTTCTGATCTCCATTAAAGATTCATTGATAATTTTGTTATGATCAAAAGGCAGTAAAGGAACTTCATCAACAGGATACCAGTCTACGGTTTCATATTTTGTACTGTTGATCTTGTGATCTATTTTACAAAGGGAAAGGTAGGCAACTGTAATAATCCTGTCTATGTGATGTTTATATTCCTGGTCCATCCATTTGATATCATGCGCATTGCTTGCTCTCATAGGATCGGCAAAGCATTTAAACTGCTTGAGAACCATTTTTTTTATCCCTGTAAGTTCATGAAGTACTCTTTGCGCAGCATCATCTACATCTTCATCACTGAAAATTAAACTTCCAGGAAGTTTGATCTGTTTTTCCAACGGTACATCATCAACATGGCGTTGTACTAGCAATATATTCAACCGGTTTTCATGGTCGAATCCAAAGACAACACAATCTACAGAGACATAGGTATGGATAAAGTTCTGATTCATTTGTTCGTTAACATTTTGGTAACATTACAAATATAAAAATTCGTTTGAATAAAAAAAATAAATTCGCCATTATCTACTGCCTATCAACGCATTACATATCGAATTTTTATGATATCAATTGTATAAAAAATATGATAAGGTTATCATATTTTATATACTTATACTGAACTTAAAATATGA
>CBFQYI010000224.1:0-7456 GCA_965720825.1 uncultured Chryseobacterium sp.
ATTACTTGATTTAAAAGAAGGAGAACGTACCATTACTCTTAAGATCGATTTTAATAAGAACTCAACCCAGAAATTACAGAGCCTTTCAAAAACAGAGATTAAAAATAATATCAAAGTGCTTTGCAGCGGAGAGAAAGAATGGTTATCAGGTGCTGGTTTAACATGTATTAAAAACGAAGAAGAAAGATTAGAACTTTCTATTACATTAAAAAAAGAGTTCCCGGCCGTTGTAAAATACAATAAAGAAGTGCTGGCAGAAACATTTCAAACCAACTTTCCTGTGGTAAGATTGATGATTGAAGGAGAAAAATACTATGATCTCTATGAAGCTCTTTCAGAAAAATCAATAAAGAACATCGAAATAGCAGTTGAGGTAAAAGGAATAAAATCTATTCAGCTGGAAAATGACAACGGGGCATTAAATTCAGAAAAACCTTATTATCCTTTCACCGCACAACCTGTCAAAGGATCTAATTTCTATATCAAATGTCCTGAACTGTTTTCTAAAAAATGGCAAAATGCAGACATTACGATCAATTGGAAGAATGCTCCAGATTCTATAAAAGATTTATACAGCGGATATGTTATTCAGCCAAATCAAAATATCAGTTTAACCGATTTTGAGGCCTTAAAAAGCTCCTCAATCGTAGGTTCTGATGCTTACTTTAAAGCAGATGTTGCCTTGCTGGATAAGGAAATCTGGTATGAAAAGGCTAATGATATTGATGTATTCACGAAAGTAAGAGACGGCTATAATATCCAGTTTTCTGTAAATAATACAAGTAATGAAACAGGAACAAGTGAGACGATCAGAGTAACACTGAACCAGTCATCACTACAGGATGTGTATCCTAAATTATATACCCTGGCATTATCTAGCAGCCCGACATCTAAAAAGCTGATTCCCAACGAGCCATATATTCCTTTTGCGGAAGATATAGAGCTGAATTACAGTGCGAAAGAAAATGTGTATTCGTATCTGGAGAAAAATGCTGTAGGAGAAGCTTCAAAAAATAAAGAAGTGCAGCTGTATCATGAAGATGTATTCGGACAATACGAAAAAGAAGTTGAAACCAACAGTATTGTGCCGGTACACCAAAACGGAGGTGAATTGTACATCGGCCTTGAAGCAATGTCTCAAACGACAGTTTCACTATTGATCCAGATGCTGGAAGGAAGTGAAAATCCTTTGGTAGAGGAAACCATCCTGGAAAAAGAGTTTATAGAATGGCATATCCTTTCAAATAATACCTGGGAGAGTTTGTCGAAATATATGCTGCAGAATGAAACCAGAAAATTTCTGGAATCAGGGATTGTAAAGTTTAAAGTTCCTAAAGATGTGGACACCAGCCATACAAGATTTACCGACGGATTGGTTTGGATCAGAGCAAAATCACAAAGAAGTTATGATGCCGTATGCAAAATCCAGGGAATCTATACTCAGGCTGTTTTAGCAACATTCCAGAATCAGGATAATGACCTGTCTCATCTCAATAACGGACTGGAAGCGAAAACCATTAATAAGCTTATCACCAGAGTTCCTCAGGTAAAATCCGTCAGCCAGCCTTATAACTCGTTTGATGGTAAATACAAAGAGACAGATACGGAGTTTTACAGACGTGTAAGTGAACGATTAAGACATAAGCACAGAGCCATTACCCAATGGGATTACGAACATTTGGTATTACAGGAATTCCCGGAAGTCTTTAAGGTGAAATGTTTAAATCATACTTCCGAAGATTCATATATGGCGCCAGGCTATGTAACCCTAATGGTGGTTCCGAATATTAAAAATAAAAATGCTTTTGATGTCTATCAGCCGAGAGTAAGCCGTGCTTCATTGAATAAAATTCAAAATTATGTAAATGAGTTAAATACAATGCACGTGAACGCTCAGGTCATTAATCCCAATTATAAAGAAGCAAAAGTAGAAACAAAGGTCAGGTTTTTTGAGCAGTATGATGAAACATTTTACATCAAACAGCTGGACGAAGATATTAAAAAATATATATCGCCATGGGCTTTTACAGACTCTGAAAATATTGATTTTAATGTAGAGCTGAATATTAATCAGTTGGTTAATTATCTGGAGCAGTTGTATTATGTGGATTACATTGATGAGATTAAAATATTTGTGAATAATGTCCTGCAAAGGCAATCTTTAATTGAAGTAGATCCAAAATCAATTCTGGTATCTGCCAAGCAGCACAATGTCACTATTACAGAACAGGTATGTATTTAATAATAAACAAGAAGAAACATAATCATGTCAGAAAATAAACATATTAGTATATCAAAAAATATAGAAACCGGGGATCAGACAGATTTTCATTTTCTACGCAAAACAGGAATTGAATACATAGAAAAGTTAGGAGGAAAACTCTGGAACGATTATAACTCTCATTATCCTGGTATCACCACTCTGGAAGTTTTAAGCTATGCCATAACGGATCTTGGGATGAGGATGAACCTGAACATGGAAGACATCTTAGCATCTGATGATGCAAATAAAGACATTCATACCCAGTTTTTAAAGGCTGCAGAAATTTTGCCTTCAAGACCTTTAAATGAACTGGACTACAGAAAGCTGTTTATCGATATCAACACAGCTGGAAGTCTTAAAAGACCAATCCGTAACTGTTGGCTGGTTCCTAAAAACGAAAAATTATATGTCGATTGTAAAACCGGGGATTTAGATTTTAAACCTATTGGAGAAAAGACAAAAAGCTTTAATGTAAAAGGAGTGTATGACCTTTATGTAGATTATGCTGAAGATATTGATGAGGATGGTATCGGCTGTGAAAAATCTAATGTTAATATTAAAATATTAGACAGTTACCACGCCAATAGAGGACTTTGTGAAGATTTGGCGGAAATTAAAGCAGTTGAGATCCAGAAAGTTGCTGTGTGTGCCCGTCTTGGATTGGTCAACAAAGCAGATGAAGAACTGGTGCATGCTAAAGTCATCAGAGCAATCAATAATTATCTGTCTCCGGAGGTTCATTTTTATTCACTGAAACAAATGCTGGACAAAGGTCTTACTACAGATCAGATTTTTGAAGGTCCACTTCTCGATAATGGCTTTATCGATACGGAAGAGCTTAAAAACAGTCAGTTAAGAAGAGAAGTTCGTCTTTCTGATATCATCAGCGAAATCATGAAAATTGATGGCGTTAAAGAAATCCATGACGTGTCTATTGCTGGTTGTGACAATATGATCAAACAAAATAATGACTGGTTGATCTGCATTGAAAAAGGTAGAAAACCTGAATTGTGTGAGCTGAGTTCATTCAGTTACAGCAAAGGATCTCTTCCGTTAAATATCAATGACAAAAAAGTTCAGGATTACTTAGAAACTCTTAAAAGAGAAGAAGAAGTACTTAGAGAAGATGCAAGACAGAATAAAGAGTTGGTATTGCCACAAGGAACTTCATATGATATCGCAAACTATGCTACTATTCTGAATGAATTTCCGGACACCTATGGAGTAGGAGAATCTGGAATTATCGGGAATCAATCCCCGGAGAGAGAAGCGTTGGCTAAACAAATGAAAGGGTATTTGTTATTTTTTGATCAGATCCTTGCCGGCTATTTCAAACATCTTGAAAAAGTAAAAGAGGTTTTAAGCATTAACGGTAAGTTAAAAAGAACCTATTTTACACAGGCTCTTAAGAATATTAAAGGCTTTGATGAACTGGTTTCTGAATATGATACTGAGAGTGATGATCAACTTACAGATTCGTTATATGAAGAGCTGGATAACAGTGTGGAACGCCGAAACGAAGTTTTGGATCATCTGATCTCCCGTTTTGCTGAAACATTCAGCGACTATACTTTCTTAATGAAATCATTGTATGGGAAGTCCACCGATGAAATTGTCTTAAGAAACAAAGAAAATTTCTTAAAAGAATATTCATCATTAAGTAAAGACAGAGGGTTGGGATATAATTATACCTTATTTGGAGATTCAGATCTTTGGAATACCAGTAATATTTCAGGTGTTCAGAAAAGAATTGCCCGCTTACTGGGGATTAAAGATTATACCCAGAGAAACTTATCCCAAACGCCGGTATCCATTATTGAAACAACAGATAATGCTGGTAAAAATACGTATACCTGGAAAATAAAAGATGCCGGAAGCAATATTATCTTATCGTCTGTAAACAGCTATACGACTGAGCATATTGCTATAAAAAACCTGAATGATGCCATTTATCAAACCATTCAGATTGATGAGGAAGATCTCCAGAATGCATTAGATACCTTAGATGAGAAACACCCTGAAGTTACATTAGAAAAATTAAAAGCATGTGAAAAGGGGTACTGTTTCATTGGAAATATAAAAATCCGTGTTTCATTGGGCGGTAACTATTATTTGGAAATTGTAGATGATACCGATAAGCAGAATGTTATTGCTGTTCACAAAAAAAACAATCCTTATTCAGATTTGAAAGCATTGAAAGACGGAATTAAGGCAACGGTGAAGTATTTCAAATATGAATTTACAGAAGAAGGTATTTTCCTTGTTGAGCATTTATTATTAAAGCCAACCACTAAGGATTATAAACTTATGGGAGGTATTGGCTGTATGTCTATTGGAGGCACTTTCAAAATAATGTATGATCTGGAAGGAGAAAATCCTACAACAGACCCGATAGAATATTCCGAAGTCTTTATGTCTTCGTGTGAAGAAGGTTGCGAAAAAGAGGTTTTTGATCCTTATTCGTACAGAGTAAGCGTTGTTCTTCCCGGATTTGCTTATCGTTTTCAGGATCCTGATTTCAGACGTTATGCGGAAACCGTGATCAGGCAGGAAATTCCGGCGCACATCTTAGCAAAGATCTGCTGGGTAGGAGACCGTTTGAGTGAAAAACAAACCGCTCAGAACGATTTGGCCGAATTTGAAGCAGCATTTAAAAAATACCTCTCAGATAAATCCAGAAACAACACTGCTACTCTAGGAAGCAGCATCAGAGATTTATTAACTGCGCTTAGCCATTTAAACAATATTTATCGACCGGGAAGGCTTTTGGACTGCGATGCCAATGATAGTGACATTCTGGACGGAAAAATCATTTTAGGACAATCGAACTTATCAAAAAAATTGAAAAATAATGAACACTAAATTAGACAATGTAACAACCCAATATAGAAAGTTCAACGACAATCAGGCGTTAACGGAAGGGCAATTAAACGAATTTATAGACTATTTCGAAGATCAGGACAGATTATCAAGAACCCGTCTCAGTGGTGTGGGGATAGTATGTGGTTTTCAATCGGAATATGTAGAGCTTGAAATCTCACCAACACTGACAGAAAAAATGTCCAGACCCGGAGATCTGGATCTTGAAATCCCCTTTGATACTATTAGGATTACACAAGGGGCAGGGGTTACCACAGATGGAGACTTAATTACACTGCGTCAAAAAGGAAGTAAAGCGGCAGAGGTGACCATTGATTTTCAGTCTAAAAACTACAGATATTATAGAAATTATACTGATGTAGCAGAATACAGACATTTTCGTATCGGAGGGCAGCAAATACCTCTTTTAGAATTATTTACAACGCAGGAATACAGACAGTTAGTAGATGGGGGAGCCAATGCTGCGGATTTTAAACAGGTAAGTGATATCCGTGGTTCATTAAATAATAAAATTGTAATTCTCTATTTAGAAAGTTATTCCAATGATGAGAATCCATGCCAGGATGCAGATTGTGACAATAATGGAGCCGAACAGGTATCTGATCTTAAAGTCCTTTTAGCAGATACAGCGTCCGTTTCAGAGCTTATTACCAAAGGAGATGCAAAAGATACCCTTTATAAACTTCACAGTACGTATGAAAAGCTCTTTGACAGTCTGCCAAAAATACAGGCAAAAAGAGTTATTCTGGATGCTGGTGTTAAGTCAGCGTCCCAGCTCAAAATGAAATTCAAGGCAGCGATTACTGCTGTTGCAGAATTAAGCCAGGGTTTTGGCTCTATTGCAGATACTTTCAATGTAAATGTCAACTTCGGAGGGCAAACACTTATTGATAAATTAGACTCTTTATTGTCTATGACGACAACAGGGTTGGAAGATTATCAATACCGATATGATTTACTGAAGGATTTAATTGATACCTATAATGAAATCAGAGAATTGATATTACACCTGAATGTTGAATGCTGTCCGGATATTGCTTCATTCCCTAAACACCTTATGTTAGGAGCTGTTGGCGAAAATCTGGAATTGGGACAAAATACACCTTTGCGCCACGGTTTTTATAATTCACCGGTAACGACAACTGATGATGAGAACTACGAAAAAGTGATAATGCTTGCCAATCGTTTCGTACAGAAAGTCAATGGATTTCAATCGTATATCGGGCGTATTAAAATTACTCCTTCTAACCTTAATGTAAGGCTGGGAGATAAAGCGATACCGTATTACTATAATGTAGATCAGCCTTTATTAGCTCAATGGAACTTTGAAAAGACAAAAACAGACAGACAAAAATACAACTTAAGTTATCACACAGCCAATCTGGCAGGAGATGACTTTGTTCAGAATCCATTGAATTATAACATTGATAACAATGATTTCTATAGAATTGAAGGTCATATCGGTATGCCTTATAAAGCAGCATTACAAAATATCAATGATCTTAAAACACAATATGGATTAGCTTTTGATGTTATTGCATTAGTTTTACGAAAAGGTGAAAAACCGGGTAATGAGCCGCCAGTAAGAGAAAAAACAGTATCTATAGATGATCTCAGAAAACAATTGACATCTATTTCCAGTGATGTCAGTAACCGTACTGGTAATTCACAAAATACACTATTCAATATCTCTAAACTGGATGAGCAACTGAGATTGCTCAATCAGGCTGAATTCTCGAAAGAAGGATCATCAGAAGGGGTTACCGTTGTAAAACAAGACCCTAAAAAAGATGATGTGATCAGCGAGCTTTTAAGTGAGTTTCTGGAGCGAAAATCAGGGATGGAACATGTGGCTGGTGTAGAACGTGGTGGAACGATTGCCTTGCTTTATGATTCGGAAGCCGATAATCAGGTTCTTGCAGACTTTTCATTGCCTTACCTGTGTTGTTCTAAAAAGGATCCTGTATTCCTGTCGTTGCCGAAAAACAAATTATGTCAGAAGGATGCTCCGGTTGCTATGACAATTGTTCCGTTGAATGGTGAAGTAAAAGCATTTGTAAATGGTACTCCAATACCAGCCGTTACACAATCCGGAGGTCAAAACTTCTTTAATCCTGGTTTGGTAAATGCTTCTTACCTGGGACAGACAATTACCTTTACGGTTAATGGTGATCCTGTAGATGTGCAAATGGTTGTGCATCCTCAGCCAAGTGTTACTTTAACTATGGATAACCCTGTTTATGACTATGTTAATAATCAGGCTACGGTTTACTTTAAAGTAGCAAATATCGGCGGAGGTCAGATATCTGCTTA
>CBFQYI010000225.1:0-7433 GCA_965720825.1 uncultured Chryseobacterium sp.
GCTTATTATACGGATCAGGACGGGCATCCGAAAGTTAATCATGAGTTTTCTGTTTTTCAGAAAATGAATGAAAGTTTGTATTATGTTTCTGGGGAATTTTTGGATTAGTATAGCTGTTGAAGAAATATTTTGTGAAGTAATGTTTTGCGTATAGAACCACCCCGTCAAAAATTCTTTGAATTTTCGCCACTCCTCCAAAAGAGGGGAATGCCAAGCATTCAATACCTATTGTAACCTTATAAATAAAAATAAGCCACAGAATTATCTATGGCTTATTTTTTATCTAAAAAATGTCCGAAAACCGGACATTTATATTATTTCTAGTGAGCTTCGTTTCCGTCAACTCCGTGAGCGTGACCATGCGCCAACTCTTCTTCTGTTGCAGGACGAGTGTTTAAAACTTCCACCTGGAAATCTAAAACTTTACCCGCCATTGGGTGGTTAAGGTCTGCTACTACAACTTCCGGAGTAATTTCTACTACAAAAGCCTGGAAGTTATTCCCTTGGTTGTCTGATAAAGGTAAAATAGCTCCTACAGGTGGAAGTCCTGATTCTTTGAACATTTCCACTGGTAATTGTGCAATAGCATCCGGTTGTCTTTCACCGTAAGCTTCTTCAGGCTGAATAGTAAAGGCTGCTGTATCTCCAGCTTTCAAACCCAGGATATTTTGTTCAAATTTAGGAATCATCATTCCCACACCATACAAAAATGTAAGCGGATTTTCTGTTGTTGTTTCTTCTACAAGAATCTTACTTCCATCTGGTTCGATAGTGTGAAGTATATACTTTACAGCTACAACGTGATTGTTTTCGATTGTCATATTTTTTCTTTTTTTCGTGATTTTGTTTCACGATTAATGATACAAATATACTGTTTTTGAAATGATTCAATGTGCTTGGAAGATTGGAGATGGAAGAAGGAAGCTATGAAAGGCATAAAGAAAAATAAATCTTCCTTTCAATGAAAATAAATAACTATTTATAGTTATGTAAAAGTAAGTCATATCAAGTGACTTAACATAAAAAATTAATCCTTTGTTGATTGATTTATTTTTATACTTTTAAATCGATTTGTAAATTAATAACTAATCATTAAAAAACACAATTATGAAAAAAATGATTTTATTAGCAACCATATGCGTTGCTGGATTAGTAAGCGCAAAGAGTGCCGAAGTTAAAACAGAAACTAAAGAAGTAAAAGCTACTTCTACTTCAATGTTTTTCTATCATCCGATTACCCTTACATCTTCTTGTGGATATACACAAACTGTTGATGTTGGTCCAAACGATGCTCCTGATTGCTATTTGACTGATTTGCAACAAATGGAGGATGAATGCTCTGCTCCTTTTACTAACCCTATTATGGCAGGAATGTGGTAATAATAGAATAAATTAAACTTTAGGATGCGTAAATACTTTTTAATAATATTACTACTTTCTTTTACTTGTTTGCTTTCCCAAGAAAAAAGTAATAAGTCTATTTCAGAACTCCAAGTTCAGTATGAATATTCTTTTGTTAGGGACACAACAGACACAAACCCAAATCATCGGTTTAAAGAACTCATGCTTTTAGATTTTAATTCCAAGTCTTCTATTTTTTATAGTCAACAATATGCCGCTGCAAGAGAAGTGGTAAAAAAAGCAACTGCTGCTGCTCAAACATCAAGTAACGTTGAAATTAAAGCTGCTGAATTACCAAAATATAAAGTTGGATATTCTGTATATAGAGAAGATTCGAAAATTTATTTTACATCTAATATAAATCGTGATTTCTTTACATTTGAAAATACTTATTTGAATTGGGACACAAACTATAAAGACGTAAAAACTATTCTTGGATATAAGTGTAATAAGGCCACTACAAAATTCGGTAATAGAATTTTTACAGCCTGGTACACCAAAGAAATTCCAATTTCTGAGGGACCTTATAGATTTAAAGGTCTGACAGGTTTAATTTTAGAAGTTAGTGACAAAAATACATTTCATTCGTTTACAGCGGTTGGAATTGTTAAAAAAGCTATTGAAATTACACCTTTACAAAAAGGCATTCCTGTAACAAAGGAACAATATATTAAAAAGAGAGAGGAATTTAAAAATAATCCGTATCCACAAAGTAAAACTCTTACAAAGGAGAGAAGAGAACAAATGATTGAAGCTTTTAAAAAAGATAATAATTCAATCGAAAATTAAAAAGTGAAGCTGTTCCAAAAGGACAGCTTCACTCATTTTTATTCAAATTCTCTTTATTCTTTATTGCTATTACTTTCATAATAGCTTTCAGCCTTTACTTTTTTCTACTTTCGTCTCTCTTTTTCTGTCTTAGCATAAAAAGGTACAGGCTCTCCACCTTTGTTCTGGCCCACGGTGTTTTCCGCAGAAACTTTAGGGAAGAGTTAATGCTCGGGTTATCCGTAAAACATTTTATATTGATCTGTTCGCCCAGCCTTTCAAAACCTTGATAGTATTCTACCAGTTCTTCAAGGATAGCATCCAGTCTTTTTCCGTGTAGTGGATCTTTGGATTGCTGTTCCATCTTTTTTTTTATTTTTTTGAATCTTGAGTATCTTTATTTTCTGCCTTCTTATTTTTTTCCAGTTGATAATTGGCTATCTTTTTAAAGTTTTCGGTTTTCATTACAAATGCCCTATTGGATTTATGATTCCATATACTAGCATATTTTTTAGAAACTGTAGTATAAGTTTCCCATCCTGTAAGATTTTGGTATAGCATAAGTGTACAAATATCTGTAGGAGTAATCTGCTGCCAGTTATCCAAAACATGGGAATGAACTCCACTTGCATCACTTCCTTTGTCCATATTCGTTATATCATGAACAATTATTCCTTTATGTAGTTTTTCAACATTTTTTATTTCATTATTATTATTGAAAGTCAGCAGATAATCATTTCCGAAAACAATTACATTATTTACAGAAGGTCCGGTTAAAACATATACTTTCTTAGAATCCTTCTTAATGATTGGGACCAGATTAAAGTTTGTATTATTATATTGCTTAAAAATGGTGTCATTGTTTATTCTGGCAAGAGCTTTCTGTCTGATCGTAAAATAATCCTGTTCAACAGAAGTGAAATCCCTTTCAGACAAATCAATTTTTGCATTAGCAGGGTTATAATTAGTAGGAAAAGAAATTGTAGCCACTACTTTATTCTGCTTGGAAAAGAAAATACACTTAGGAACATCATCTAAATAGGAAAAATATCCGCCTATATTTTCCATATTTTTATAATTCTCTTTTACGACATCTGTTCCATACCAGCTTGCCATTTCGCTGCGATATAATGCAATACCTTCCTCCGTTATTTCTTCTGATATTTTTTCAAGATCCTGAGCATTAATACATACGCCTAATAAAGCCAATAAAATTGTTAAACAAAACTTCATGAATATTAATTTTCATCAAAAATACTAATAAAATAACTCTGTCTGAAAAAGATTTGTATCGGACTTAGATTAATCATCAACCTATATTTTGAACCGAATAATTGTATTTTGTTTCTTATTTTTGAAGAAGCTATTTTTCACCCATAAAAATGATCTGTTATAAAAAATATGAGCAAAAATAACGAAGCAAACAGGAAAAAAAATAAAAAGAAAATTGATCAGAAAAAACGTAAAATCCAGAATGCAGAAGCGGAAAGGAAAGCACGTTTAAAACAAATTCGGGAAGATTTCAAAGCAAGGGAAGCTGATGATAACTTATAAATTGTTTTTATCTGAAATTAAGGGAAAACTTATTTTTAAAAATTAAGTATTCTCTATCTTTACATTGTAATACCTGCAAATAATTCTCTGCGAAACAAGTTGAAAATTACGCTGCATATACCCTTTTTAATTCTCAAATTTACATTATGAAAATCCTCCACACTGCCGACTGGCATTTGGGTAAACGCCTCGACCGTTTTTCAAGACTGGAAGAACAGGTTTTGGTGATGAATGAAATTGTTCAGATTGCCGATGAACAAAACGTTGATTTAGTTCTCATTGCCGGAGATTTATTCGATAATTTTAATCCAAGTGTAGAGGCAGCCGAACTTTTTTATAAAACATTAAAACGTTTATCATTGAATGGTAAACGCCCTGTGATTGCTATTTCCGGTAATCATGATTCTCCCAGCTTAATTAATGCTCCAGATCCTCTGGCAAGGGAATGCGGAATTATTTTAATAGGCCATCCTAAGGCTGAGATCACACCTTTTGGTACAGATTATTTCAACATTACCCATTCCAAAGAAGGTTTTATCGAGCTGAAAATTGATGGGATCAACTTTCCTGTAAGAATTCTTCACACCCCTTTCGCGAATGAGATCCGTCTAAAGGAATATTTTGGCGAAAATAAAGAGGAAGAAATCAACAAAGTTCTTTCCCAGACATGGAAAAACCTAGCTGATCAGTTTTGTGATGATACCGGAGTCAATCTACTAACCGCTCATTTGTATATGAATAAAAGAGGTGCAGAAATTCTGGAAGAACCCGAAGGAGAAAAACCAATTAAAATCGGGAATGCAGATTTGATTTTTTCAGACAGTATTCCTGAGCAGATTCAATATACTGCACTCGGTCACCTTCATGGTTTTCAGAATATCGGAACGAAGGAGAAACCTGTTATTTATTCATCTTCTCCCCTTTGCTACAGTTTCAGTGAAGCAGGACAAACGAAATATGTTTCCATTATTGATGCAGAGCCGGGAAAAGCAGTTTCTTATGAGAAAAAAGTTCTGGAAAGCGGGAGAGCTTTAGTCCGAAAAACATTTACTTCTATTGATGATGCTGTTCAATGGCTGGGTGAAAATCCCAATACATTTATAGAACTTACATTGGAAAGCGAGACTTTCTTAACAGCTGATGAAAGAAGATTAATTTATCAGTCCCACAACGGAATTGTTCACCTTATTCCCAAAGTAAAAAATCTGGAATTATCAGAAGATCAAAACCATGAAATCAATTTAAGTCAGGATATTGATATTTTATTCAAAGATTATTTTAAATCTAAAAACGGCGGGCAGGAAGCCAATGACGAACTGATGAATTTGTTTAACGAAATTTTAAATGCATAAGCCATGATCCCTGTTCAATTAACTATCGAAGGTCTTTACTCGTATCAGGAACGCCAGACTATTGATTTCAGAAATCTTACCGAAGCGGGACTGTTTGGGATTTTCGGAGCAGTGGGTTCCGGAAAATCATCAGTTCTTGAGGCTATTTCGTTTGCTTTATATGGAGAAACGGAGCGTCTGAACATGCGTGATAAGAGGGCTTATAACATGATGAACTTAAAATCAAACAGTTCTTATATAGAATTTGATTTTGTGAATTATGAGAATAAATTGTTCCGTGCTACCCGTGATTTTAAGCGAAATTCCAAAAAATTCGAAGAGGTAAAACCTAATGCTGTTACTTTTTATGAGAACATCAATGGAAAATGGATTCCTTTAGATCACTCGAATGCAGAGGCTATTATTGGGTTGAGCTATTCCAACTTCAAAAGAACCATCATTATTCCGCAGGGACAGTTCAAAGAATTCCTTGAATTGGGTGCTGCAGAGAGAACGAATATGATGAAGGAGATCTTCAATCTTCAAAAATTTGACCTCCAGAACAATGTTTCTGCACTTAATGTAAGGAACAGATCTGAACTGGATCAGCTGGAAGGGCAATTGAAAGGTTTTGAAGAAATCAACGAAGAGAAAATCCAGATTCAAAAAGAGCAACTTGCCGAGGAACAGAAAAAGCTCTCAGAATCAAATGAAAAACTGGAAAAGATTTCCCAGACTTATCAGCAGTTGAAAAACTTAAAAAGTGACTTTGACAGTTTACAACAGAATAAAGAAAAATTCAATAAACTCTCAGAAGAAAAGTCTCCAATGGACGCTCTGGAAGCACAGGCAGAATTATACGACCGTATTTTCAGGCTCTTCAACCCATTGATTATTGAGAAAAATAAGCTTTCAAAAGAGATTTCAGATAAGCGAAATGAAAAAGAACAGCAGATCAAAAGCCAGCAGGAAACTGAAAAAGCTTTTAATTTTATAAAAGAACAACTTACATCTCTTGAGCCACAGTTTAAAGCTTTGGAGCAATCCAGAATCCAGGAAAACGATTTGAACCTCATCATTCAGATCTTGAAGTTTTCGGAAGAAGTTAAAATTCTAAATGAAAGAACGCAGAAAGGTTCTGAAAAAGTAAAAGAAGTAGATGTCCATAAAGAGAAAATTCAAAAGACCATTGATGAACTTTCTTCACAGATTAAAACCTTAAAGGAACAGAAACTTGACTCTGCCCTGCTTTCTGAAGTGGGCAACTGGTTTATTCAACAAAAGAATTTTAAAAAATCACTTCAGGAGCAAACCAAAAAGATTGAGAAACATCAAAAACAAATCGGGGAAATTACAGAAGAATTGAACCCTTTTGCGTATACCGAAAATTATAAAGAAGATTTCAAAATCAGAAAAGAAACTTTAGAAACTCAAAAGAAGGAACTTTCCCAGAAGCTGGATCATCTTAAAATTCAAAAAGAACTTTCCCGTTTTGCCAGTGAACTTCATGATGGTGAAAACTGTCCTCTTTGTGGTTCTAAAGAGCATCCGCATATTGTAGAATTTCATGATGTGAATGCTGAGCTGAAGGAAATTCAGGAGAAAATAACATCCGTAGAACAGGAGATAACTGCTCTTCAAAAGCAGGAAGCTGAAATTGACAAAATTCTGGACCGAAAAAAAATCTTTGAAGAACAGCTTCTTTCGGAACAGAAAATCGTTCTTCAGATCCAAAAAGATATTGAAAATCATATCCTGAATTTTACATGGAAAACATTCTCTCCTGATCAGGAAGAAGAGTTTGAGAAAAAACGTTCAGATTCATTCACTTTAGAAAAAAAGATTGAGGAAACTGAACGGAATATTGCTTTGGAGAGAGAAACTCTTGACAGAGAAATTAAAACCCTGGAAAAATACAAGAGTGCTCTGGAAGCTTTCCGTTTAGAAGAAGTTTCGAAGCAGGAACAGATCAATATCAGCCGCTCCGGTCTTAAAATACTGGACTGGAATCTGTATGTCCAAAAGGAAAAATCTGAGATTGAAGAAATTTATCAAAAGCTGGTACAATCCAACAAGGAAACTGAAGAAAATTACCAGAAGGCATTAGAACAGGAAAAAATTCTTTCACCGAAATTAGCAGAACAAAAAGCGATCGTCAGCCAATCTGAAAAGCAGATTGCAGAACTGGAGAAGGAAATTTCCGGTAACGAAGAAGCTATCGTCAAAGCTTTGGCAGATCAAAATTTCAAAGAGTTCAAAGAGGTTGAGCATATTTTACTTCAGGAAATCGATATTCAACTGGTGAGAGCCAAAATTCAGAATTTTAAAGTTGAATTTGAAGCTTTAAAGAAATTCATCGGAGAACTGGAATTAAAACTG
>CBFQYI010000226.1:0-7365 GCA_965720825.1 uncultured Chryseobacterium sp.
GTTAGGCATTGTCATAAAACTTCGCTGAGGTCCTTCAATTACTTTATAAGAATACACTATATTCCGTTCATCTTCCTGAAGACTTATGGGGATAATCTTCACTTCCAAACTGGTTTTAGGGTAAATAAGAGCAAGTACATTTTCTTTTGAAAAATCAATGGGTGTTGGCTTTCCATTGATACCCATTGTTGCAGCAGCCCCAAAAAACCGCTCAAACTCATCCTGTGAAGTAATTATTTTTTCAGTAAGATCTTTATTATCATTGATATTTTTAACAAAATATTTCTTTGCTGTTTTATAGGAAATATTTTTTTGAGGAGTATTTACAGTACACGAAGAAACCAGTAGAGTACTTATTAAAATTATGACGATATTTTTCATTTTCTATTTATTATGTATAAAAGCTGTACTAATCACTTATTAAAACTTTAGAGGACATTATGCAAAACAGAACCATTGGAATTAGTTCCGAGTTCTACTCTTTCATTAGTATTAGAAGGATTATTAATAATTGTATTGTAGGTAGTGTCAAAATTTCTGTCGACCAGTCTTTCCCTAACATTACCATCAAAGAAAAAGTAACCTGAACAAGTTACATTCACTGTTTGACTGGAGGGTACAGTATCAGCATCAGTACCAAAAACAAAAAACTCTCTTTCTGCAGAAATATTTTTTTTTGTTTTAAGTTGAGCTCCTGTAATTCTTGGCGCAATACTACCGTCCATTATAGTTGGTTTCACTGAAACACCACCTACATCCAGAGTAGTTTTAGAGCCAGGAGTATTAATCCCGACTTGGGATTGCATACCCAGCCAATATAATATTAACAAGGTTAATACAATTTTTTTCTCCATACAATTATTGTTCTTTGGTTTCGCCGTAAAAGTATAAAATAAGCATTGTGATGTATCAAACATCACATACATCATAGATACAACAATATGAAACATGCATATTTTCAAGCAAATAACTCTTCTTAATTTAGGAAGCAAATAACTTGTACAGGTAGTGGAATTCTATATTTTTTACCATTCAACAAAAGCTGTATACATGATGTATCCAAAATATTGGAGTATATAGAATAGAAAATATACTTTTGTGAAAACACAAACTACATACTTTTTATTAGCTTGCAAATCGTTCAGTTGATATTAAGACCAAAATTACTAGAGTCGTAAGTTGGCATTAAAGAATAAAGCTATTGTAAAGTTTAAAAGCAGTTTACTTTATTATTTTCAAATATTGAAAGCATTCTTATGATTGGTTGAGACACCTTCTTTAATTAATTTACGAACTCTAGTATTTATTTTTATTCAAATACAACTCATTAAAAAAAGACTATAAATTGATAAAATCAACATCATTATATTACAATGGACCATCACAAACAATCTCCCTCAGTGACGCCTGATTACAAAAAAATTTACAGTGATCTTGTTGACTTGAAATATCCGGAGAAAAAGCATGAGTGTGCAAAAATTTTATCGAAGAAAAATCTGTCATCATTTGATGTGATAGAAATTAATGGAATAATATTTAATTACAGCCAAAACATTAAGGCTAATCAGTCCCATCGCTCTTACAATAAAGAAACGATTTATAAAATTCTTGAATATCAAAAAAAGAATTATCTCAATAATACTCAGCTCGCTCTGCATTTTAAGCTGAGTCGCAATACGGTTGCAAAATGGAAAAGTTTATTCAATATTTGATCAGTTCCCATCCTTTATACATTTATTATGATATTCATTCCTGATTAAAATAATATACTTTTTATTATCTTATTTAAAGTATGTATTTCACATAGTAAGGATAGCAGAATTTTACCTCTTTCCTATTTAGGTTTAGGTTATAATGGACCTTCTATTTCTTAGAAAACTCATAATAAAAAATGCCGTTACTGGCTAAAACATCTATTTATTATTTAACTTTAAATAAATGCTTTTAGCCAATAACGGCAAAAAAAAGAATATGATATCAGAATATCACATCTGCTTTTCTATTGTTTCGAATAAAGAAAACTATTTATAATCTTTAGAGCTTCTTCTAGGCTCTTTTACTTCCGGCCATTTTACAGCCTCTCCTTTTTCATCCTGAGGCATTACTCTTTTTTCCCGGTTGCTGAATTCAGGATCTTCAGACGCCATATAAGCTAATGCGGCAGTTAAAATCACATTATTTTTTACCTCATCAAAAACGATCTTGTCATAAGTATCTTTCGTTGTATGCCAGGTGTATCCAAAATAGCCCCAGTTCAAAGAACCTAAAGAAATTCCTGGTACTCCTGCCGCCACGAAAGAAGCATGATCAGAACCTCCTCCACCAGGCATCCCTGGAAAGTCAGTTTTAATATGGCCTCTTACTGCTTTTGGAACCCCATCAAGCCATCGTCCTACATAATCATAAGCCTTTACAAATCCTTGCCCACTGATGTTGACAACGCGCCCTGTTCCATTATCCTGATTAAAAGCAGCCTGTACTCCTTTAATAATCTGAGGATTATCCATTACAAAACCTCTCGAACCGTTTAGCCCCTGTTCCTCGCTTCCCCAAAGTCCGATGACAATAGTTCTTTTATTATTAGGATAATATTTTTTCAGAATTCTCATGGTTTCCAGCATGGTGATTGTTCCGGTACCATTATCTGTAGCTCCCTGAGCACCATCCCATGAGTCAAGGTGAGCTGAAAGAATTACATATTCATCAGGCTTTTCCTTTCCTTTGATCATTCCGATTGTATTAAAGCTTTTGGCTTCAGGAAGCACTTTTGACTGAGCATCAATTTTGATTTTAGGCTGACTTCCTTTTTCTGCCATTCTGTAAAGCATTCCATAGTCTTCCAGATCGATATCGATCATTGGAATTTTGGTTGTTTTCGCTCCAAATATTCTGTTAGCTCCCATAATACCAGTCCAGTTTGAAATGGCAATACCTGCGGCCCCTGCTTTTTCCAATGCTTCCGGAAGCGTGTTATTATCATATCCGATGTTCTTTATATAAGCTGCAAAATCTTTGGTAGCCTGATCTTTTTCAGCTTTAAGCTTCTCATACAATTCAGGAGTTGCAAATTCTTTGATTTGCTCATTAGAACGTCCGATTTTCTGATACTGCGCCATCAATACAATTTTTCCTTTCACAGAAGGAAGCCATTGATCAAATTCAGCTTTAGAAGATACTTTTGGAAGAATAATCACTTCTGCCTCAATTGCTTTTTTAGTAGCCGGACTCCATGCCAGCTGTGTTGCAGAAAGGGATTTTACACGCGGATACGTCATATCAACATGAGTCGTTCCTCTTTGCCAGCCTTTCCATGTTCCGAATTGTTGAAGATTGGCATCTACTCCCCAGGAACGGAGTTTATTGGCACTCCATTCGTTTGCGGCCAGCATTTCGGGAGTTCCTACAAGGCGAGGCCCTATTCCATCCAGCAGTTCAGATGCCATATTTTCCAGCTGGGAATTATTATTCACTTCATCTACAAAACTTTTTACGATAGGGTTAAGCCTTTCTTTAGGGTCAACCTTTACCTGAGCCCATGAAAACTGAGCAGCCAGCACTACTGCAGGCACTGCAAAAAATCTATTTATCCTCATACTATTTATTGATTGGTTTAAAGATAAAAGAAATTGGGGAAATGATGAAAGATTAAGCCTAAAAAAGAGGATTTTGAATTATATTATCAATATTTCCATAAAAAATCAAGAATAAAATTCCGAAATTAACCTTAGTCCATAAAAAAAGACCATCAATATGACAGTCTTGCTTGTGGCTTTTAGAAATGCCCCTTTATTTTTCATTGAGAAACGCATGTTCCTCTTCGGAAAGCAGTGTGGTCCTAGCTTTTTTTTCTTTTACGGGAACATTATTCCATATACTGATATTAAAATCAACCTTCGGATTAAGTCCTTTCTTATCGGTTTTGGTAAAAGTTGTATAGATAATTTCACGACTGAATTTTCTTACATGGGTCTCATCTTTATAAAAAACGGTAAAACCATCTCCTTCCAGCTTTGTCAATGCAGGTACATAGACACTGTCTTTCTTATAAAAATCAAAAATCAGTGTGGCATCACCAAGTTTGTACTGAAATTCTCTTCCATCTGTTGTCGTTTTCTTCATAGTAGGAAAATCTGTCTGGTAATAATGCGTTTCAAAATAAGTAATCACTTTGTCTGCTTTATTATATTTAAATTCACCTTTCATCTGAATTCCTCTTCCTGACTCTATTTTAAAGGTAATTAACTGTTCATCACCTTCTTCTAAAATCAACCTTCCGTTATATTTACAATCCTTCATTTTCAAATGCTGAAGTGTTCTGTAAAGTTCATAATTCAGAAAGAGATTCCCCATATATTCATGAGAAAATTCACTGGTTTTTCCCGTGAAAATACTATCAGTATTTACTTTCTTCAGATATTTAACATTATTCAGCTGCATCTGAAGAATTTCATCATAATTTTTACGGAAACCTTCTTTAAAATTATATTGGTTATTTTTACTCCAGAACTTGGCTTCTGCGATGACCAGAAAGTAGAGTTTATTGTTATCAAAACCTTTTTCCTTGTATACAACGTCATAAAGAGAAGGATCATCATAATATTTTTTATGATAATTTTTATTGATATCTTCAAATATTTTTTTGATGTCTACATTGATGATTTTGATCTCATCGATATCTTTATAAACAGGTTTAAGTTTTACCTGAGCGTTAAAGGTTGATATTTTCTGTTTTTGAAAACCCGAAGCAGAAACTTCAAAATTAACAGCATCTGAGTTCACAGGAGCAAAACCATCTTCATTGGAATAAATGATTTGATCCTGAAGGATAATTCTTGCATTGGGAATAGGATTTCCATTTTCGGAATCCACTACTCTTAGTTTCTGTGCAGAAAAAAAACCGAAAAAGAAAATGAATAGAAGATAAAAGGACTTCATGGTTATTTGTTATATTAGTTTTAATTAATAGCACAAATATAGACCTGGAAGCACATAGAAGAACAGAAGTTTAATACACTTTAATACTATTTAACACTAAATATTCAATTTTAGCAAAATGTATTCTAAAACTGGGAATTTTTAACTTATTTTACATTAAAACACTAGATATTCCCCCAAATAAAAAAACCGGCTTCAAAAGCCGGCTAAAGGTGAATTATTTCTTAGCTTCTTCTACAGAAACTTTTCTGAATTCTTTGAACAATTTGCTTAGTTCTAAAGCTGCTTTACGAGCTCTTGTACCAGCTGCCTTGTTTCCTTTTTCCGCTTGTTGGTTTGCCTCAGTTGTGAACGCTTCAAATTCTGCGTTGATTTTTTCAATTAGTTCTTTCATTTATTTAAAAATTTAGGCTGCAAATATAGGTTTTATGGTGATTCCAGCCTAATTGTGTCGAAAAAAAATAGTGGATTTACTCATTTTTTCTGAGTCTTTCTTAAATTCAATTTAATTTTTAAAATAAAATCAAATTATTGTAGAAAATCAGCCATGTAATCAGGTATTATATAGTGCCGGCGTAAAATTTTAAATAACCCACTCAAAATCAATAAGAATCAAAAAAAAGCAAAGAGAAATTTTCTTAAAAAAGCTTATTTTAGAAAGCCTAATCTTCTTTATCGTATTTAATTATTTTTAATGTTTTAAAACTGGAGTTCTTTTGCCCTCCTGCCTGCATTTTTTAACAAAACAATGCTTTCAGAAGTAATTCTTTCGGCAAAAACAATCCTGAAATGGTAATGGTATTTGTCAGTGAACGAAAAGGTATTTCCCGGAGTAAACAAAATCTGATGCTCTTCACAGTACTTATAAAACCTTTCCATATCTGTATTCTCAGGAAGTCGTCCCCAAATACTGTAGCCTCCTCTCGGTCTGTGAAAATAAGAACTTTCAGGAAAGGAATTTCTTAAAACCTCCAATATCTGAACAGCCTGCTGATTAAGTTTTTTCCGGAATACCCGAAGATGCCTTTCATAACGGCTTCTCTGTAGCAGCTTCAGAATCAGTTCCTGATAAATGGGAGAAACTGCGCGCCCTAAAGCAAACCTTACTCTTTCGGATTTTGCATAAAAACTTCCGGCATACAACCAGCCTAAACGAATTCCCGGAGCCAACGTTTTTGAAAAAGACGAATACATCATCACTATCCCTTTTTTATCAAAGCTTTTTATACTTTTTGGTCTTTGTTCTTCAAAATAAAGATCGGAATACATATCATTCTCAATAATGCATAACTGATAAATTTCTGCAATGCTCAGAATTTCTTTTTTTGTTTCATCCTTCATTACAACACCTGTGGGATTGTGAAAATTGGGAGTTGTGACAAGAGCACAGATTGTATTTTCCTCACAGATCTTTTGGAAATATTCAGTATCAAAACCTGTTTTATAATGTACAGGAATTTCAATGACTTTCAGTTCGAGATGAGCAAGCACTTCCAATACAGAAAACACACATGGACTCTCAACTGCCACTACATCTCCTGCTTTTGTAACCGATTTCAAAGCAATTGTAAGGGACTGTAGAGCACCATCAGTGATAATTATTTCGTCTGGATTTAATATACAGCCATAAGCTCCCATTTGTTTTGCAATATGTTTTCTTAATGCTTCCAATCCGTTTGAGGGATAATACCTGAGCAATAATGCTCCTTTCTCACGAATAACTTCCTGCATTGTTCTGAGGATAAGCTTTTGCGGAATCAGAAGATCTCCGGGCACTGCCGTGTTGAAAGAACTGAATTCTGAAGTTCTTTTGGAAGTAAGCATCATATTTTTCATAAATACTTCATCCCTCACCACAGCCGGAAGCTTAGTTTTTATTTCCGGAATATTCTCCTCCTGAATTCCTGTGACGAAATAGCCAGACCGTGGATTACTCCTGATCAACCCTTTGATTATAAGATATTCAAATCCACTTTGTACAGAGCTTGTACTCAATTTGTATTTTTCTTTGATATCACGAACCGAAGGAAGTCTATCATTTTCCTGTAAAATTCCATTGTAAATCTGCTTCTCTATTTCAGCGGTAAAAACTTCGTACTTATAAGATTTCATCATAATACAACAACTGTACTGAACAAATTTACAAAAATACCTTTCTGTACCGATGATATTTTAGTGAACTGTATCCTTTTTCAATGGATTAATCTTATAATTTTGAATAAAAAAAATTCTATGGATATCATTTCAAAATTTACAGTGGGTTCTGAAGAGGGAATTTCTGATCTTATAACCATTATCGATTCTTCCATTTATACGTTGCACAAAGAGTTTGTAAGTGAGGAAGACATCAAAAAATATATTCAGCACGAAATAGATCCGAGAAAGATGATCAATGACCTGAATGATCTTTCCAACCAGCTGATTATGACC
>CBFQYI010000227.1:0-7352 GCA_965720825.1 uncultured Chryseobacterium sp.
ATTACCCATAGTGGATCCTGAGGACCGGAAAGAGAAGCTGTACCTCTGATTCTGATCTTCGCAGGACTACCAGGAGCTCCCGTTTCAGGAGTTACTGCCACACCGGCAATCTGCCCTGCCAGCATCTGGTCTACACTGGCAACACCAGCCTGGCTGATGTTGTCCATTTTTACTGTAGAAACCGCTGAGGTCTGCTTACGCTTTTCAATTTTCTGATATCCGGTGATGATAACTTCCTGGATTTTATTTTTATCTGAAATCTCAGAAGTCAGTCTGATGGTATAGTTGGTCTGTCCTTCGTTCAGCTGAATGACTCTGGATTCATACCCAGGATAACTTACCAGTACAGTTTTTGTATCGGCAGGGATTTCCAATATAAATTTTCCGTCCTTATCAGTTACCGTACCTACTGATACACTTTCGATAATTCCTTCCAGTTCTGTTTTTGTAGAGACCGACTGAGTCTCGATTTTTATAGATGCACCGGTAATCATGTGAGACGTATTTGCATCTTCAATTTTCCCGGTGATGGTTTTCTTTTGCTGGGCCATTGCTATATTAGCAGCCAAAAGAGGTAAAAGTATTAGAGTTTTTTTCATTGCCGTTTATTTGTTTAAAGCCTCTTGTATACGAATGATTAAATCTGTGTAATGTGCTCTCGAAGCATCATCACCTCTGTACCTTGTTCTGTTCAGTAAGTCCAGTACTTTCTGAAGTTCTGCTCTCTTGTAAGTTGTCACTTCAGATACTCTTTTCATGGATGAATAATTGATATTCCTCAAACCATGATCCTCTTCATGGAAGTTACAGATGGTCGGGATATTCAACGTATCATCTACTTTCAATCCTTTTACTGACGTTTTCTCAAATAATTTGTTCACAGAAACAATCAGGGCATCCACATAATTTTTCTGAGTCATTTTCTCAAGCATCGTAAGGCTTCCTTTTTTACTGAAAATGGCTGTTCTTACCTGATCAAATAAATTTTCAACGGTGTAGATTTCTTCTTTCGATCCTGAAACCTGATGTTTCAACTCGTTTTCAAGTAACCTCAACAATCTGTCATCCATAAACAGAGAGTAGATATTCCCATACTGCATTCCTCTAGCAAGGGTATACGGCGTTTGCTCAAATGGTCCCATTGGTGAGTCTTTAACCGGATATGTTTTTTCTGTAATCGGATTAAAGAATAACCATTCCGGAAGGTTGATGGCATTTTTAACAAGATAATCAACTGCTCTTCTCTGAATTTCTGCAGGTACGGCTTCATAAGCTTTCTTCTTATTACCAAAAACAGTATTGTTCAGGTAAATTCCTCCTACATTGGCCATCACATGACCTGTATACAGATCCCACTGCCCGATCACTCCCAGATATAGTTTTCCGGCATCTGTGTATTCTTTGCCATCTTCATAGGTCCATTTCAAGAGGTTGTTAATGACAACTTTCAGGTTTTTGATTCCGTACTCGCTGGCCTTCATTGCATCATCACCTAAATCTTCAGACTGCGAACGCGGATCAATGGTTTCCAGGTAACTTTGCTGCTCACCATAGAAATACATCGGGTCGTCTTCGTGTTTTTCAATTAAGTTTTTCAGCGCTTTTTTCTCTACGAATTCATCCGGATACCAACGGTAACCCCACTCTATGGCATATTTATCGTAAAGACCAATTTTCGGAGTGATTGCTGTAACGCCATCTTCCGGCTGAGCTACGTAATTGTAACGTGCATAATCCATAATGGAAGGTGCGGTACCACCCATTTTGTCTGTAAATTCTTTGGAACGAAGCGACTCTACCGGGAATGCAAAGGATGCTCCCATATTGTGCTTCAGTCCGAAAGTGTGTCCTACTTCATGAGATGAAACAAAACGGATGGCTTCACCCATATGTTCATCACTGAATTTATTTCCTCTTGCTTTTGGATCAATAGGCCCTGTCTGAATTCTCATCCAGTCATGAAGAGAAGTCATTACATTATGCCACCAGATGATATCTGCTTCGATAATTTCCCCACTTCTCGGGTCTACTACTGATGGTCCCATTGCATTTGACTTTGGCGAAGCGGCGTAAGTAATTACAGAATATCTTACATCATCAATATCAAAATCTTCATCTTTCTCATCCGGCATTTTCGCAATCACTGCATTTTTGAATCCTGCCTGCTCAAACGCCGCCTGCCAGTCATGTACTCCGGCAATGATTTTCTCACGCCATTGTTTTGGAGTTGCCGGATCGATATAATAAACAATCGGTTTCTTAGGCTCTACCAGCTCTCCTCTTAAATATTTTTCTTTATCTTCATCCTTGGGTTCAAGGTTCCATTTGGTAATGAAAAACTTTTCGTCCATTTTCTGCTGGTTATCATTGAACGACCAGTGTTTTTCGGAGAAAAATCCTACTCTTGAATCCGATACTCTTGGTTTCATCGGTATTTTAGAAAGCAGAACCAGATTGGTTGTAACGCCTAAAGTTACCGGAAGATCTACACCACCTTCATTGACTGAAGTAGACAATTGAGACTTCACGACAAGATTCTTGGGGAAAGTCTTCACTCCTTCTATATAAGAAAGGCTTGATTTCACAGATCCTCCCAACCCTACATTCGCCAAAACATCATTAAAGCTTTTCTGATTTCCATCAAAAACCTTGTTGACTTTAATGGCTACTGCTGTAGAATCACTGTTTTGTGCTTCAATATCAAAGACCTCAATGACAGATTCTGAAAAGTTGTCTTTCACAGATTTTGTAATGGCATCATTTTTTGGGGATGATACTTTAGGAACCACCGTTTTTACCCATACCTTTTTAGCTACAGGGTCACGGTGAAAAGAGATGACCTTATTTTCATAATTCATTCCTTTGTTCAATCCTGCCTCATTGACCTGCATTGGCACCTGAGAAAGTTTGTTCACCACCAAAAACTGACGTCCCATCAAGCTGTCAGGAATTTCAAAATAAATATCCGTTTTTACCTGGATCGTATTAAAAAGCCCCTTTTTATAGGTTCCTTTTTTGATCAGGTCTTCAATTTTTTTTGTTTTCTTTGATGAGGAAGTTTCTGTTTTATCAATTTTGTCTTTGTTGACCTTCACAGTATCTTTTTTCTGTGCCATTGCCATTGGTGAGGCCACAGCAAGACCTAAATACAGTGCCAGTCTGTAATTCTTCATTAAAATAGTCCGATTCATTCCAAATAGTAAATATCTTAGTTTCAGCTAGCAAAGCTATAGGTATAGTGAATTATATAAATAATGTTAGGGAGTGAACGGTGATTATTCGGGAGTGAATGGATTTTTATTTTCACTTCATTAACGGTAAAAAACATATGAAATATTCACCATCTACAGAAATATGAAGAAGATTATTCTTAAAATACTCATAAACCTGATTCAAATAATCAATTCCGAATTTCTCTCCCTGCACCGGTTCAGTTTTTAGCTGCCAGGTGTTCTTTACTGTGATCCCATCTGTATCAACAATAATACTAATTTCCAGAGGCTGATCTATCGTGACAATATTATGCTTGATAGCGTTCTCAGTAACAATCTGCAGTGATAAATACGGAATTCGCTTTTCAAGACTTTCAGGATCATTAATAATCATTTCAAACCTTATCTCTTCATCAAACCTACTTTTCAGAAGTTCCATATACTGCTGTATAAATTTAATTTCCTGCGAAACCTGAACAATATTTTCTTTCGGAGGCACTATCAGATATCTGTAGATCTTGGAGAGATTCATGGTAAATTTCTGTGCATTCTCTCTATTGATCCCGATCAGCATATAAAGGGAATTCAGAGAATTGAAAAGAAAATGCGGATTGATGTTATTTTTAAGCTGCTGAAGCTGATTGATCACTTCGGCTTTGTGCATCTTTTCGTTCTCTACCAACAATAAATTCTTTTCAGACTGTATTTTTTCTTTTTCCTGATACGCCAGATTGGTTGCCCGCTGGAATAAAATGAAGACTGTGACGATAAGGAATAAGGCTGCCAGAAAAATATAAACAGTATAGGTTTTTATCTTGCCGATATTTTCATCAATAATAAAATTCACATGATTTACTACTGTATAACCATCAAAATTATCAGTCTTCAATGGTTTTATAAAACGTGTTACCTCTACTCCAAGATATTCTGAAACCGCTGTCCCTTTGGTATATCCCGCTTCAGTTTTACTGGCTAAAGTATCATTAGGTTTAATGTCTGTAAAATCAAAAATATTCTTTCCAATATACTTTTTCTCCGGATGGGTAATACAGATTCCTTCTTTAGTAAAAACATAGGCGTAAGTATTGGAGCTTTTATCGACATTCATAAAATATTGATGAAGATCATCCAAACTTACAGTAGAACCATAGTACAACTTGCTTTTATCAGGCAGTACCAAAGAATCATAGCTTATCCAGTACATACTGTCTTTTTTCGTAATCAAAAGATCTTTGAAATGTCCCGGACCGTTATTTTTTATCACAATAGAATTCTCTTTACGGTCTGTCTTCCTGAATATATCGGATAAAGGATTATTGCTCTCAGACTTTCCTGAACTCCTGTTTTCATAATAATACCAGCTATAAGGCAATAGGTTTCTTTTTTTGTTTAAATCATTTAAAACCAAAGAATAATCCTTATAATTTTTCAGACCGTCTTTTTGAATCAGTGCACGAAGCAGATATTGATAATCCTCAATATTTCTGAATTCATGTTCTATCGACTCATATTTTCGGAAGAATGTTTTCTTTGCAAAATCATCGGTATTTTTACGGCTGTCTTCAGTGATCAGAAGACTCAGAACAGCAAATGCTGCCACAGCAATCAGACAGGCAGACAAAGCAGTAATATAAATGGACTTTTTGGATAAAGCGTGTTTAAAATTAATAATCAAATTCTCTAAATTGTAGGTTCCTCAACATATAAATTATTCGTTTGCAAAGATATAACAAAGGTTTCAGGACTGAAAAGTGAATTAAATTTAGATTTTGATTTTTTAAAAACCAGATACAGTATATTGAAAATAAACTCAGTAATAAAAGCGTATTGGATCTTTCATGTTTTAAGTTAAAAAAACAAAAAACTATCTAAGCTTAAGTCTTAAAGTTAGTTAATATCGTCATTCAGACCACAGATTCAGCGCGCTATATTTTGAAAATTAATTATCTTCGCCTACAAATCTTATTTGAAAATGAAGAAGATCATCTCCGGGATATCTATTTTTTGTGCCATCGCGATCTCTGCTCAGGAAGCCATTCAGTTTCAGGAGCTGCCATTCAAAGATATTATTGCAAAAGCCAAGAAAGAAAAAAAATTGGTTTTTATTGATGCATATGCTTCCTGGTGTGGTCCATGCAAAATGATGGAAAAAAATGTATTCACTCAGAAAGCAGTAAGTGATTACTACAACACCAACTTCATTAATGCAAGATTTGATATGGAAAAAGGGGAAGGAAGAGATATTGCTTCTCAATTCGGAGTACGTTCCTATCCAACTTATCTTTTCCTGAATGGTGAAGGAGAACTTGTTTCCAGAAATACTGGGTATATGGAGGAAAGTCTGTTTGTGGCAATGGCACAGGACATTAATTCACCCGGAAATAAAAAAGGATCTCTTAAAGACCGTTTCGCCGGTGGTGAAAAAGACCCGGAATTCCTGATCAATATCATGAAGCTTAATGCTAACTCAGATTATGAATTCGCAAAAAAAGCTTCCGAAAGATATTTCCAGAATAAAAAGAAAACTGAAGAGCTTACAAAGGATGAAATTGGATTTCTTCTTTATTTCGTAAAATCATCAGAAGATACCAACTACAATGTCTTTGCATCCCGAAAAGCAGAGATTATTAAATATCTTCCTGAAGAAACTTACAACGAATTTGATGCTCAGCTGAAGTTAGGAAAAATAGTAGAACAGTCGATTGATGATAAAAATAAAAAAATCAACGATGACTATTTCATGAAAACTGCTGAACCATTGGTTGGAAAAGAAGCTGCAACTAAAAAGCTGAATCAGACGAAGCTTAGCTATTATGAACAGAACAGTAATTTTCCTGAATACGAAAAAGCAGCTTTAGACTATTATAAAAATTCTGACGCCTTTGATCCTAATGAAATCCTGAGAGCAGCATGGATATTTGCAGATCATGTGAAAACACCGGCATCATTAAAGAAAGCTACTGAATGGGCAGAAAAGTCTGTCATGAGAAGTGAAACTTCTGAAAACACTTATATACTTGCTAAACTCTATCACCTTACAGGAAATAAAGAAATGGCAAAAAACTATGCTGAAATGTCTAAAAATATGGCAGTTCAGGGCAATAAGGATTCTCAATTAGCAGATGAACTATTAAAGCAGATAAAATAAACATTACATACCGGATGAATTATAAATTATTAGCAGCAGGCATATTAGCCTTCCTGTCGGCAACTACGTTGAGCGCTCAGGAACAGGAACAAGGAGGACAGGATAAAAGTTTATACATAAAAGGGAATGCTTTATTTGCTCCGATAGGGATTTTAAACCTTGGAATAGAAAAACAGATAAGTCCGAAATATACACTTCAGGGAGATGTTTTCATTTCACCATGGAAATCTTTCGGAGGGCATAAACTACAGTTTTACTCTGTCTCTGCAGAAGGAAGATATTACTTTACTGAAGCTTTCAAACATTGGTATGTAGGTGCTAACGTATCTGTTGCTGCTTACAATGCCACAAAATGGAGTTATTGGAATGACAGCACTTTTGAAAATTGGAATGGAGAAATCCTTAAAAACTCCAACCTTTACCAGAAAGGATTTTCTGTGATGCTGGGAGTTACTGCAGGATACCAGTTTCACTTATCTGAACGATGGAATCTTGATATCTATGGAACAATCGGAACATCACAAGGATTTTATAAAGGGTATGACAAGTCTACGGGAAGACGCTATGATTCTGCTGAGAAATTTAATAAAAGTGGTGAAATCATCCCATACAGAGGAGGCGTAATGATTTCCTATAAATTAAAATAATACAATGAAGCTATTCGGAAAAAATCATATTATCATTTTAGTGATCACTTTTGTGATCCTTTTTTTAATGAATTATATAGGGAATGATCTTCCTGATAAATTACAAAGAGCATTAATGACTGCCTTTGCAGGAGTTGTCGGACTAACTGTGGGACTTTTTATATTAAATAAGGGCAGAAATGATAAAAATCCGCCCCAAAATTTTGATTAATTAATCTTCGTACACTACATATCTGATTCTGATCTTTTCGAAACTTTCCAGATCTTTTTTCCATGAATCTTTAATTTCCGGAATTGATTTTACTGCGATGATCTGTTTTCTCAATTCATCAGTTCCGGATAAAG
>CBFQYI010000228.1:0-7348 GCA_965720825.1 uncultured Chryseobacterium sp.
GGACTGGGCTTTATTGACGTGCAACACGTCCTGGAAATGCTTATTCAGGACATCGCCCATGGTAAGTGCAATAGCCCAGAAGAAGAATAAGGATGTAACAAAAGATAGGATTATATAGTATTTCTTATCTGTAAATTTTGGAGTATTCATATAATCTGCTTTTTAAGAAGTTTTACAGCTGTTTTTTTCTTTGAATGCTTTGAATTCCTCATAGGTGTAATCCGGGCATGCTCCTGATTTTGAGGTGATAAAAGCACCCAATGATGTTGCCTGTTTCATTATCTCTTCCGGGGATCTTCCCTGAATTCTTTTAGACAGGAATCCGGCCAGAAAAGAATCTCCGCTACCCACAGTATCTGCAATTTCAATATCGATTGCAGGAAAATTATAGGCAATATCCCTCACAAAATATCTGGCACCCTTACTTCCTTTGGTAAGCACAATTTCATTGAGGTTGAAATAAGCCTGAAGATGTTTGATGCTGGTATCTTCATCAATATAATCTTCATCGAGATATTCAAGAATTGTTCTGAGCTCTGCCTTATTCATTTTAACAAGGTCAGATTTGTGCAATAATTTTTTAATGAACTCAAAGTCGATGAAGGGAGGGCGGAAATTGACATCAAAAACTTTGAACTTGGAATATTCTAAAAGTTTCAATAGTGTATTTTGGGAAGCTTCATTTCTTGTAATCAGACTTCCAAAAACAAATGCTTCTGAATTTTGAATCAGTTCCTGATGTTCCGGTAGTGGTTGGATATAGTCCCACGCAACTTCCTGTACAATGTTATATACAGCTTCTCCATGCTCATCGAAATCAGCAATTACAGTTCCTGTAGCCTTTTCCTGGTCGACCTGTATGAAATCTGTTGTTATTCCCCAATCCTGAATTTGATTAAGAAGACGGTGCCCTAATTCATCATTTCCTATTCGGCTTAGCATTTTGGTGTCGATTCCCATTTTGAAAAGATTGTATGCAACATTAAATGGTGCGCCGCCTGCTCTGGATCCGGAAGGGAAGATGTCCCACAGAACTTCTCCAAAACAAACGACATGGTTTACTTTATTTTTTATCATAGTAGGTTAAACGTTTAAGTTGTTATTTAAAAAAAATGATTGATATAGATTTAACTATTTTAAAGATGCTTTGTTAATCAGTTTTGCGGATAATGTTATTCTTTTTCCTGTTGCTGCATAATGGTTTATTTGCCCGTCAAGAAGTTTGATAGCCTCTTCAGCCATTTCTTCAATCGGCTGCTGGATATAGGTAATCTCCGTAGGGAAGAGGTCATATGCATCAGTTTCATCAAATGCCAATACAGAGACCTGTTCCGGAACTTTTATATTGTTTTTAACGATATAGGAAAGCCCTGCTACCGCAAGTTTATTACTGGAAAAATATAACGCAGTATTTTCAGGCGTTTTCCCCAACATACTTTCAAGCTTAGAATGCATTTCCTGTACAATATTTTCCAATCCTACCAGAAGATATTGTATTTCAATTGCTTTGTTGGAAGAACTTACCGCTTTCCTGAAGCCATGCTGGCGGTCCAGAAGGTGTGGAAGATCAGTTTCATAGCCTATATAGATTATTTTGTCAAAGTTCTTATTAAGAAGCAGGCTGGCTGTACTTTCTGCGATCTCCTGATTATCAATGGTAATTCCGGGAACAGAAACACCCTTAAGATATCTGTCAATCGTTACAACAGGATATTTAATATGAATAAGGTTTTCAAGTGTTTTTTCTGATCCTGCTACAGGGGCAACAATCATTCCGTCAACCTGCTGCTGTGAAAAAAGTTCAGTAAGTTTTTTAAATTTTTCTGCATTTTCATCAGAACTGCCGATGATCAGGGTATAACCCAACTTTAAAGCTTTATCTTCAAGATTTCTTGCCATATGGGAATAGAAATCATTGGAGATATCTGCAACGATCAATCCAAGAAGTTTTGTTTTACTAGTTTTGAGGCTTTTTGCGATCTTATTGGGAGTATAGTTAATCGTTTCAGCAATTTCAAAAATTTTTTTCCGAGTGTCCTCACTGATACGCTGTCCTTCTTTTCTATTAAGAACATAAGATACGGTGGCTACGGAAACTCCTGCCAGTTTAGCAATATCTTTTATGGAAGACCTTTTCATTTTATTTTTTAATGCACAAAAATATTTCAGAAAATAGTAAAAAAACAATAGTGCAATTTATTTGGTAGTTAAAGAAAATAGTGTAATTTGGCGAATTTTTTTTATCGTGGTTAAAATGTTGGTTTATAGTATTTTATATTTTGTTGTTTGCTTTGATATTAACCATTTGTTAAATTATCATGTAATAATTATTGATTTTGGTTAAACGTTTATTCTGTGAATTTTAAAAATCTTACACAATTTTTATTTTCTGCCTTGCCAGTTAAAACTTAAAATTAAAAATATTTAATGGGATGTGAAAGCAATTCCCGTTTTAGAATTTAAGAATTTCCCGCTTCTAGAAGAAATACTCATTAATGGTAAGAAATAATTATAGCAAATTCTTGGCATTTGGTATTTCAAACTGATAAAACCTTTATAAATGCAGGTTAATGGGGGAGTTCTAGTCCCGTATTCTCCACTTGATACAATTGATAAAATCTTTATAATGCACAAAAAGATTGAAAAATCCTGCAAAAAATCAATTTTTGCAGGATTTTTTAGTGACTAAAGTTAACAATCGCATTTCAGGGATTCATTGTTTTTTAATAAATCTCCAAAATTCAGGAATTATAATTCACAATTTTTTTTAAATAAAATGGTATTAATATTGTTTAATTACTATATCGTCAAGCATCTCAAAACTCCATATAGACGGTGTTTTTATTCTTCGGCTTTGGTGTATATATTCTGAAATTCGGTCAGCTAAATTAAATTTATAGACACCACATTGCGGCTCCTGATGGAAAAGTCTCTCCCGCGAGCACCCTCCTGTGCATAAAGGTAATACTGTACAGTCTGAACATTTTGCATGAGACACAACATCAAAATTTGTATAATGAGATTTATGCTCTTCATTAACGGAGATGCTTGTATTTAAATGTCCAACCACCTTGGTGGGATCTCCGAATTCAGCCCAACACTGATACAGTTCTCCTGTAGGGCCAATCATATAAGCTAAGTCCATATCGGCTCCACAAAAATTTCCTATCATAGAAGGCAGATGCCAGGAAGACATCTTTCTTTTTCTCGCTTCGTTGATGAAGTTCAACTCTGTTTCTGCAAATAGCTTCCTTGACAAATAGGTTTTAAACTTGTCTGTAATGAATTCATTTTCCTCCACAATTCCCAGGTACATTGTAATTTGATTGAGAGGAGTTTTTCTTGCAGCCACCAGATCTAGAAGCTCAATTATGGACTCATAGTTAGACTCATCTACATTTACACGAATTGACACAGGCATTTTTTCGGAAGCTTTCATTATGTTATCAAGAATTTTGTTGTATGTAGGTTTTCCGTTCAACAAGACACGACGTTTATTATGAATATCAGGTGGTCCGTCAAGGGAAATCTTTGCAAAAGTAGTATGATAACGTGCCAGAATATCAATTGCTTTATCATTCAGTAAGAAACCATTAGTTGTAATATTTGTATCAAATATGATCTCATGTTTTTCACATAATGCCATCAGACGCGCAGAAATTCTATCAATACTGTTGATTTTTATCAAAGGTTCACCTCCGAACCAGGCAACTGTAAGACGTTTGATTCCGCTTTCAAGGATATGACGCTCAGCTAATTGTACAATGCCATTTTCCACATCTAATGGCATTCCTTTAAAATCTTTTCGGAAGGATTCATCTTCTATACAATACGTACAGTTAAAGTTGCATCCCAATGTAGGCGCAATTGTTAAATAAAGCATATCGTTGCGCTGTCTTCCACGTTTAATACGTTCTTTTAGAAGAATTTTTTCATCAATATCATGAGGAATGATAAATCTTCCATCCAGCAATAACTGAAATATTCTTTTATCTATAGAATGTTGATTGAAATAATGTTTTTTCAATAAATTCTTCACTTTGTCCGCATCACATTCAGAAAGCATGAATGTGGATTGATTAAATGCATTAAAGAGTACATGGGTTAATTCTCCTCTATTACTACGATTGCCGTTTCCATCTTCGCATGGATTATAAGGGAAAAGATGTGTGTAATTTGACAATTTAAACCATGATTCCTCTGCTAAGGGTTTTGTCTCATACTCGGGGATACCCATGAACCATTTGGGTTGATTAATGATCTCGATAGTCTTGTTATACATATTTTTGTTTTTAAATTTAATCACCGAATATTTCGGTTCCTTTTTCATTGGCCTCCGATTTTGCATGTTCAGACTCTTCATTTAATTTGTCAGGATCTAGGTTATCCTCTTCATCTTGAATTTCTTTCCGTTCAGCCTGCTTTTCATCAAGTCTTTCCAACTCGTCGGTCTTGGCCTGTATTTCTTTTTCCAGTTCGTTACGACGATTTTGAAGATCTGCATCATGTGGATTACTGATGAGTTGATTAATAACATCATTTAAGTCCTGCTGGCTTTGCTTCAGTTCACCGGAGGTTTGTGCAAGATCCGCGTCAAGTGTTGAAAGATCTCCCAGTTGGGAAAGTCTGTTTGCAATACTTTGCTGAATAGCCAGCTTATTGGCAGGATCAGAAATGTACTGAGCTTTTTGCCTGGCTACTTCAGACTTGATACTGTTTTCCAAATAAGAAGTGCTTTCCTGTGATGTTGAAACCATAGAGTTCCAGATGAATCCGGAGAGCGCATCACTAAAAGGGTATTCCTGAAGAGAAAAGCTTGCTGTTTGAATATTTTCGGAAATGACTTTATTTACGTTGGTGGCTTGAGAGGCAAGATTTTCAATAACGCTTTTCGATAATTGTTGTTGTATACTTTCTGCAAGCTCATCGTTTGAAGCATAGCCTGCTGATAGTTCGCTTACGCTAGATCCGTTACTGAATGGATCAAATGCTTGTACAAGCTCTTGTACCGTATCCCTGATCTTATCCTGAACGTCCGCTTGAATACCAGCCCAGTCCATTTCCTTCAGATTTTGTTTTAGGGTGTCTGCAATTATGGTGTCAATGGGATCACCCAGTAGAGCATCTATAGGGACATCAAATGTTGAAATGCCATCTGGCATGGATAACATCATACTTGTAACATTGCCAGGGTATAGGTTTCCATTGCTATCGTAAACACCCCCCATAATATTTTGTTTCATAGGTGCATCATCAAAAGCCTTATCAATTCCTGCTGCATTATTGATTTCTCCGGAAGATATTTTGTCATAAAGATCATCAAGATCAAGGTTTTTAGTTTCACAATCTTCATCAGATAAAAAAGACATGGATGTATTATTTTCTGTATTAGGAGGAACGGGGCAGGTATTGGGGCCTAATTGTTCGCGCCTTAGACGCATGGCTCTTCCTCCCGTATAATCCATGGTAATAAGGAGTGGCAGATTAATTCTGTACATGTAATCCTCACTCACGAGTTGACCCCATATGTCACTGTTGTACTGTGAATTCATACAAAGCATATCTGCATCAGCTCCTATAGTGCTTTTCAGATTATCATAAGCAAGATATGACATGTTTCCCGACCTGAATGAGAGCTGAAAAACAGAAGGAGCAAATGCGTTATTTGCAATCTCACCCAAGCTGCTTTCGCTCTTGCCGTGTCCTATAAAACAAAGAGCAATGGTATCATCAGGAAGTTCAGGATGAGAAATTGCAATCCAAAGACCTTGACCGTCAAAGTTATGAGGGAGGATGGTTTGTGGGCGTGCAATCTGCATAGAACTTCCGATATCGGTTTTAGGTATAATTGCGTGGTCGGTAAAATAAACAGCATTTTGCCCAAGAAGAACAACATTGTTAGTTAGAAGCGTTTTGCTTCTAAATACTTCAGCCTGATATTGTTGTAATGAAGGCCAACGTTGATCAATTTGATTAAAATCGAATTTCTTTAGCTTCCGACTTCCATAGATGACATCAACTAGGAAAGAAGGGGGAACAAGAACACCACCTCCAGCAGGAAAACAGCTTAGGGTATGAATAAAATACCGGGGATCAATAACAGCGTCTTTTGTTTTGGCATTAGACTGAAATGAGACTGAAATGATGCTATGTCCATCAGTACTTCGATCAGTAACTGCATAAACAGATCTCTTAGCGTCTAGAGAATTGAGATCACTGTTATTGGCAACATGGATCTGATAAGTACGTTGGATGAGACCATCCATGAATAATGGCAGTTGTTGGGTAATAATTTCCTTATTTTGATCAAAGAGAGAAGGAATCAATTTGGGAGGGATATTGGGCTTATTGAACAATGTTTGATTGAAGTTGATAATTTCCTGTTGAGGAAGCTGATTAAATTTTGTACCAAATACCCGTGCCAGTCCGCGCATGCTGAGATAGGGTACGGTTTTCCATGTAAAAGGTGGTATAATAGACATAATAAGTATTGTTTTTATTTTATGAAAAAGTATATAATGTACCGAAGAATTCCATTCGGATAGCAGTTAAACCTGAGAGATCTGTGATTTTAGCAGATGAATCCGGTGGCAAAATTATTATTGCTGACTGTACTGCCTTACCTTTGGAATCCCTTATTACATTGGAGGAAAAAATGTATTGCTTGGGTAAGCCAAATAGTGAAACATTCAGGAGAAGATCACTACCTTGCTGTTGTAGAGAAACAACGTCGTAGCTAACATTATCAATCTGCACTATTGATCCAGCAACCACAGTACCTTCATTGAGAGCTGTTATAAGTTCCTGTGAAGAAGAAGATATGTTTTCGATTTCAATTTTCCAGTTAGTAAAAGGTCCCAGTAATGTAAAGTTTTCTCCTGAAGTAGGATCTGAAGAATCAGGAATTCCAAAATTTGCTGGAATTTCAACTTCTAGACTGCTGCTGCTATACGTAAAAGTCTTGCTTACTGACTCATGTTCGAACTGGTATTGGTTATTTTCAGATGAAACCAGCGTTTCTGTACCCTGATGCGTAATTGTCAACTGAATATAATCATCCTGAGGATTGTTAGCAGAAGGAGAAACCTTAACTCCGTCAAGCCAGACCCGGACATTGGTGATGCGAACATTGGCTGCATTAAATAATAAGCTGTTCTCCCAGTTAGAGCCAAGTGAAGTGTTTTGGGTTATAGGAGGAATACTGACGATGATAGCTCCTTCATTTTTCATGGTTTGCAGGATATTAGCATCATTGATCCTATATATAGCTCCACTTTGGACTGATGCATTATCAGGAAATGGAGTGGGGTTTGTTGAAAAATCTTCCAGTGCAGTGAGCCATTGTTGC
>CBFQYI010000229.1:0-7344 GCA_965720825.1 uncultured Chryseobacterium sp.
ATTATTGATTGGTTCGATTACTTCGGAATGCCAATATTTGTACATCCAAATTCGTGTAATGAATGGACAGTAAGTATAGGAAATACTATTTTAGGTGGCATCAGATTTACTACTGGTCTTATACAGGATAGAGCAACTGCTAATAAGATCGGAATAGAAAAAGCAAACGAAATTTACAACACAACTCATTAATTTGAGTTTTCATGGTTATTAGTTTTATCCTCCTTCTTTGGGGGATTTTTTATATAAAATGCCTCCCATAATTGAGAGGCAGCATGATTAAGTAGTCGATAATTCGAGCTATCGATTAATCAAATTTAATAAGATAATGGGAGTATTGGATATGATCTGACTCATAATATATATTCCAAAAAAAATGTATATTTAAAAGTGTTTAGAATTTTTAACAAAAACACTTTTTTATCCTCGGAGAGATCCGGGGATTTTTTTTATTTAAAATATTATATTTGAATTCTCATTTTCTATAAAATGAGTTAGTAATTAATTTATCCTCGGATTGCTCCGGGGATTTTTCTTTTCTCCTTCTTGTGAAAAGGCATGTTTCTATATATTATTAACACTGAGAAAAGTTATAATGTTACAATTTATAACAATAAATACTTTAAAAATGTTACAAATTATACCAAATTTGAAGCATGAAATTACGAGGAACTATCAGGGAAGAAACCCACCCTTCGAAAAACACTATGATAGTTGAATTTGAAGGTGATAAGAAAAAACAGTATTTTGAAGTGAAATGCTCTTTTAATCCGCATCTTCATAGGCTTAGGAAATGGGATATTGTAGATATGTGGATTAAATGGGAGAGTGAAGTATTTGAGGACCCAAAAACGGGAGAGAAGTCATACTTTACGCATTTAATTTGCGATAAGGCAATTGAATTTGTGACTAATTATGGGAAAAGATAAAAGAAAAAGGCGTATCATTTTAGATGCGCCTTGTATTTTAATATTCTTTTAGATTAATTTTTTTCACCAGTCATTATACCGCTATAATAAATCTTTTCATTATTATATTTTACAATGAACTCTTTTTGTCCTGGGTATTTTTTAGATTCAGAAACCTTAAAATCAATATACTGATCTATAAGATAAAAATCTCCATTGTCTCTTACAAATGCAGTTCCCGATCTTTCTCCATTTGGATCCTTGTATTTTACTTTATTATCTGATTGAATATTTATGTAATATCCAGCTGTTTCATCATGTCCAAAATTAGGATCGTTTAAATATGTGTAGTGTTTTATTTTCCAGAGCCCGACCAGCTCAACAGGCATAGATTTAGCTGGAAATTCTTCTTTTGGGGATGTGTAATTATCATTGTCGCCACATCCTGTGGCCAATGTCAAAGAAAATAATAATAATATTAATAGAGTATTTTTCATGATTTAATTTTAAGCAAATATAAAAACTTTAAAATAAATCGATTTTGCGGAAAACCGTAATTTTCGATAATTTCAAAAAATTACTCAAATGTCCCGTAATTATCTCGCTGCCTTTCCTGTACTATTTCGCTGTAACGGGTTGCATATATTTTAGTCATTTCAATTGTAGAGTGCCTGTTAACTTCTTTTACTTCTTCTATACTCCATCCACGTTCTAGTTTATCATTGTTATTTTTCTTTTTTAAGGAATACATGTCAGAATCTATTCCCAAACCTATCTTAACTTCCTTTCTCCATAAATTATTTCCTGCATTTTTTGAAATTTGAAAGGGTGAAGGTTTGAAAATTTTATCCCGGTCTCTGGATCTTGTTTTTTCAATCCCAAATAAATAATATTCTGGATTTGATAAGTCAAGTTTAGCAAGATCTTTTTTTAGGTCGTCAGGAATTAAAACTATCGATTCTTTATCGTTTTTTGTAATACTACTTGGTAGTTTAAAATACCATTTTTCCTGATCAATCATTTCAACTTTTAAAAGCCGGATTTCTTTTGGTCTTAAATCAAGATGATAAAGCACTTTTAACTTAGTAATGAATTGTGGGCATATTCTCTGGAAGTGTTGTATAATTTTTGTTTGCTCTTCAGGCGTAATAAGTCTTTTGTCAGGAGCCGTGTAATCTTTTTCTGATAAGCCATGGACTTTACTTTCTTTAATGACAAAGTTATCAACTAGAATAGTATTAAATGACTTACATAAATTCAAGTGCTTATTAAAATACACTTCGCCACATTTCCTTAACTCACACATTTTGTTAAGTATCATATTGAAATGATACTGATCTAACTCTATGAATAGGTTGTCGTTCCACTCCAATTTTTCAACAGATTCTAAAAAGTATTTTTCGTGAGTTTTATAATCGCTTTTTGTTTTTTCTTCTCTTTTAGTTTTTTGAAGAAGCTTTAATGCTTTTTGGTAAGCATCAGTAATTTTAAGGTTGTTTTGATAAGGCTGAGGAAGCGGCTTAGCTTTCTTTTTTACTTTTATTGGAATCCATCCGGATTTAAGTTCTTTTTCAAAAGAATCTTTATAGCCTTCACAGATAAGCAGCCTCCTACCTAGATCAGGCTCAGTATTAATTTTTTTATAGGTCTTGTGTACTAGTTTTTTCTGGATATTATCATACACATATACATACCATCTTTCTTTAGGATTATCAGAGGTATAAATTTTAACTTCGAAATTTTTCATATCACAAATTTTTGGTTTGTGAACACTTGGGCAAGAGTGAAAAATTTTACTCTTTTTTACTCATTTTCAATATTGAAAAATTAATAAATACTGAAAATGAGCTACTTAAGAGAATGTGTGGAGTTGGAGGGATTCGAACCCTCGTCCAAACAAGCAATACATAAGCTTTCTACATGCTTATTCTACCATTGGTTTTCGACTGGAAGCAGAGGGTAGACACCCAACTACCAGCTTATCTTCTGAAGTTTTCGAGCTTTAGTCAAAGCTTCTAAAGCCTTATTTCCGCATTCCTATATCCCAGGATCAAACGCCACAGAACAGAGCATTTGTGGAATATCTTGCTTCCCTACTGAAATCTTCGGGAAAACGCTTGATCTACTATACTTCGATATTAAGCTGCAAGAGCGAACTCTTCGTTGCCAGTTAAAATTTTGTAGCAAGGGATTATAGAGATCGCGCTACGGTTCTCTGCATGCTTACTTACCCATTGGTCTTGCTGTCGAAACCAGTCAACCCCATGAATAAAGTGAATGCAAAGATAATGCTTTTTGTTTACATTTCATTAATGTAGGTGGTTTTAATAGAAATTAGGAAGTAAAATGAGTGATCTGAAGTTATTAAGAATTGAATATCTAGTTATTGTGGATAAAATATTATTGTTTGTTAAGTACCTTTAATACGAGGTTTTTTATAAGGATTAGGAGGGGATAGTGATTGTTTGTTGTAATATATTTTGTGTTCTCATAAAAAATGTCTAGTTTTGCAATCCAAAATGAGATGTAAAATATGTTAATAATTCCAGTAAAAGATGGTGAATCCATCGACAGAGCTTTAAAGAAATACAAGAGAAAATTTGATAAAACAGGTACTGTTCGTCAATTAAGATCTAGACAGGCTTTTATCAAGCCTTCTGTAACTTTGAGACAATCTAAGTTGAAAGCTGCTTACAAACAAAGAGCGCTTAGCAAAGAAGAGCAGGCTTAAGATTTTTTCTTAACCATATATTAATTCACTTCTTAAATTCTTATATTTGAGGAGTGAATTTTTATTTTTATACCTATGATGCTGGAAAAGTTTTTAGAATACTTACAATTCGAAAAAAGATATTCTCCTCATACGATCACAAGCTACAAAAAAGACCTTGAAGACTTTTCCTATTTCTTTCTCCGAACGGAATCTTCCGACAATTTAGCCAAGGCAGACAAAAAGATTATCCGAAATTTTATTGTTGAACTCAGTGAAAATGATATTTCCAAGAGAAGTATCAATAGAAAATTATCTTCCCTTCGCAGTTTTTATCTTTTTCTTTTAAAAATTGGTGAAATTAAGGTTTCTCCTACCGAAGGTGTTTCTTCTCTGAAGTTTTACGCTGAAAAACAGATTCCTATGTCTAAAGAGGAAATGGAAGACCTTAATGAAAGGATTTTTGAACAGGTACACGATGTGCTGGAAAAATGTATCATGGAGGTACTTTATCAGACAGGAATGCGTAAAGCCGAACTTTGTGGCCTGATATTTGAGAATGTTGACTTATATGAAAATGAATTAAAAGTAATAGGAAAGGGGAATAAAGAAAGAGTAATTCCTATTTCCAGTGAACTGTCCGGACTTCTTAAAAGTTATCTGGAAATAAGAAATCCACAGACAGAATTTAAATCATATTTTTTTGTCAATAAGAAAGGGAAAAAACTCAACGAAAAATTTGTTTATGTGGTAGTTAATAAGTACCTTAGTCTTATAACAACGAAAGAAAAAAAAAGTCCTCACATCCTTCGGCATAGCTTTGCTACTCACGTTTTGGATAATGGGGCGGAGATCTCCAAAGTGAAAAAAATATTAGGGCATTCCAGTCTTGCCAGTACTCAAGTCTATACGAATGCTAATATTGAACAATTGAAAAAAGTGTTTAATCAGGCTCACCCTCGAGCATCAAAAAAAGAAGAATTATGAAGATTTCAGTTCAATCAATCGGTTTAACACCACACGAACCACTAGAGTCACACATCGACAAAAAAGTTAGCAAATTGGATACCTTTTATGACAAAATTCAGGAGTGTAAGGTATTTTTGAAAGTAGAAAATAATGCTGATAAAGCAAATAAAACAGCCGAGATTATTTTGGCGGTTCCGGGAGACGATATCGTAGTAAAGAAGACATCTGCAAGTTTTGAAGAAAGTTTGGACCTTTGTGTTGATACTGCTAAAAAGCTATTAATCAAGAAAAAAGAAATGGCATAGAAAAAAAAGTTAAAAAAAGTTTATAAAATATTTGAGAATTCAAAAAATCCGTTCTATATTTGCACTCGCAAAAAAGGAACAGCGATCTTTTGAATTCTTTTTTATATTTGCCTCCATAGCTCAGTTGGCCAGAGCACGTGATTTGTAATCTCGGGGTCGTGGGTTCGAATCCCTCTGGAGGCTCATTTTAATATAAAATATCTGGGGAGATTCCAGAGTGGCTAAATGGGACTGACTGTAACTCAGTTGCTTCGGCTTCGTAGGTTCGAATCCTGCTCTCCCCACTTTATATTTTTATAAAAAAAACTTGCAAGATTAAATAAGTTTTCTTAGTTTTGCACAGCGTTTACCAATAGTTTTGGAAACAAAATTGCGGAAGTAGCTCAGTTGGTAGAGCGTCAGCCTTCCAAGCTGAATGTCGCGGGTTCGACCCCCGTCTTCCGCTCAAAAAAATCACACCATAAAAGTGATTTTTTTTAACACTGAAATGTGTAGAGTAGAGTTTCTCGATCAGTTTCAGTCTTGTATTAAAATGCCTCCATAGCTCAGTTGGCCAGAGCACGTGATTTGTAATCTCGGGGTCGTGGGTTCGAATCCCTCTGGAGGCTCATTTTAATATAAAATATCTGGGGAGATTCCAGAGTGGCTAAATGGGACTGACTGTAACTCAGTTGCTTCGGCTTCGTAGGTTCGAATCCTGCTCTCCCCACTTTATATTTTTATAAAAAAAACTTGCAAGATTAAATAAGTTTTCTTAGTTTTGCACAGCGTTTACCAATAGTTTTGGAAACAAAATTGCGGAAGTAGCTCAGTTGGTAGAGCGTCAGCCTTCCAAGCTGAATGTCGCGGGTTCGACCCCCGTCTTCCGCTCAACAAAAAATCACGCTACTTAGTGTGATTTTTTTAGTTGATGCCGACTTAGCTCAGCGGTAGAGTGCTTCCTTGGTAAGGAAGAGGTCACGGGTTCAAGTCCCGTAGTTGGCTCTTGATTTTCCCGAATTTCTTCGGGATTTTTTTATGCCCAAACTTTGTGTTAGAAAATAAAAGGGAAACAATTCCGCGATTAAAGAGATCTTATCGTTAAACACCTGATTAGATAAAATAGCCAATTGAAATCCGCCTCAACATTTTTACCTGAAATTTTTAAAGAGTAAATGAAGGTATACCATGAAAATTTTACTTCATCTTTACAATCACAATCATAAAATTTTCTTTAAATTCGTGTAAAATAAATTTTTGATGAATATTCTTTTGTTAGAAGATGATCTCATTCTGTCTGCAGAATTGTGCAGATTTTTAGAATCAAATAATTTTAACTGCGATAAGATCTATGACGGGGAGACTTTTCTTCGTCAGATCAAAAATAGTACTTATGATCTGTACTTACTAGACATTAATGTTCCTAAAATAAATGGACTTGATGTTTGTCAGACGATCCGTTCTTTTGACAAAAATACTCCTATCATTATCATTTCTGCCTATGGAGATATCTCTGATAAAAAAGATGCCTTCACCAGGCTGGCTGATGATTATCTTGTAAAGCCATTCCAGTTTGAGGAACTTCTCCTAAGAATCAATTCACTGTTAAGGAGAAAAGCTCCTTCTGATAATTCGGATCAGGATATTCTAAGAATTGATGACCTTATTATCAACAAAACAGAGCAGAAAGTTTATCGTGGAGGAAATGAAATAACCCTTACCTTAAAAGAATTCCAATTGTTGGTTTATCTTGCAGAAGCGCAGGGAAGAACAGTTTCCAAGCAACAGATCACAGAACATGTATGGGAACACAACTTTAACACGAATACTAATACCGTAGAAGTTTATATCAATTTCCTGAGGAAAAAAATCGATAAAGATTTTAAAATAAAACTGATCCACACCCGTTCAGGTTTCGGATACTATCTAAGCCCATTATAAATGTCTTTAAAAAGAAAGATCGCTTTAACGATAAGTATTGCCTTTTCATTATTATTTGGAATGGTGATGGCGGTCATTTATTTATCTTTTAATGATTTCAGAAGAGATGAGTTTAAAGAAAGATTCAGGCAGAGGCTTGAGTTTACTTCTCATTTCATCTCAAAATCCAAAGACTTTGAAGAGGAAGCGCCCGTTTTTTTTAATGAAAACTCAGATAACATTCTTTTAAATGAAAAGATTTTAATTTTCAATGAGAAAAAAGAATTGATCTACAGTACCATCAAAGACAGGAATGTCATCTGGGATAGTGCAATGCTTAAAGAGCTGGATAAAAAGAAAATTATCTATACCGAAAAAACTGTTCCGGAAATCTATGCAGCACTCAGGAATATCAATGGTGAAAACTATTATATCCTTACCAGTGCCTTTGATACCAACGGGAAATCCAAATTGGGATACTTAAAATACCTTTTGATCACTGCTTATGTAATGAGTACGATGCTTATTGGTTTCTTCAGCTATTATTTTGTTG
>CBFQYI010000230.1:0-7323 GCA_965720825.1 uncultured Chryseobacterium sp.
AATACTTTCAAAAAAACCGGTTTGCTCACCGTTCATCCTTAAATTTTATATAAATAAAATTACAAAATTTTTATCACCAAATAATGAGTTTTATAATATTTATCATTATATTAATTAAAAAATAATATAAAATGATTTTATTTAAATCAATATTTAAGTATTATTAATAAATTTCTAACCCATACGATCCAGAAAATAAGAACGTTTAATATTATAAAAGTCACCGATGGAAATTGAGAGTATTCTATTGAAACAAAGAGATTTTTTTGCAGCACAGCAAACCAAAAGTTTAGCTTTTCGGAAAATGTATCTTGAAAAGCTTAAAAGTCTTATTATTTCTAATGAAAATATGCTGTATGAAGCTATTAATAAAGATTTTGGAAAATCAAAATTCGATACCTTCACTACAGAATTATCTTTTATTCTGAATGATATCAATTATTATCTCAAGAACCTAAAGTCCCTGTCAAAGCCTAAAAAAGTAAGTACCAACCTTGTCAATCAGCTGGGTAGCAGTAGAATTTATGCTGATCCATTGGGTTGTATTCTGGTTATCGGAGCCTGGAATTATCCTTATCAGCTGTCGCTTTCTCCCATTATTGCGGCAATAGCTGCCGGAAACTGCTGTATTCTTAAGCCCAGTGAAATAGCTGAAAATACAATGAAAGCTATGGCCTCTATCATTAATGAAAACTTCCCACCTGAATATCTTTATGTGTATGAAGGAGGTATTGATGAAACCACAGCTCTTTTAAAACTAAGGTTTGATAAAATATTCTTTACAGGAAGTACGAAAGTCGGAAAAATTGTGTACAAGGCAGCTGCAGAACACCTCACTCCTGTAACGCTGGAACTGGGCGGGAAATCTCCAGCTATTGTCACCAAAAATGCCCATCTTGAAATGGCAGCCAAAAGAATTGTATGGGGAAAATTCCTCAATGCCGGACAAACTTGTGTAGCTCCCGATTATCTCCTGGTGGAAGAAAACATTCAGGAGCAGTTTCTGGAAATGCTCAGAAAATATATTAAAGAATTCAAATATGATCAGGATTCTGAACAATATACAAGAATTATCAATCAGAGAAATTTCCAGCGTCTTATACACCTTATTGATAGAGAAAAAATCTATTCCGGAGGTTATTTTGACGAAGAAAAACTCTATATCGAGCCCACAATTCTGAATCATATAGATTGGAATGACGAAATCATGCAGGAAGAAATTTTTGGACCTCTCCTGCCAGTCATCAGTTTTAAAAATTACAACGCAGCACTTAACTCCATTGTAGAACTTGAAAAACCTCTGGCCGCCTATCTTTTCACCAATAATTCTGAAGAGAAAGATCACTTTACCCGAAAGCTTTCTTTTGGAGGAGGATGTATCAATGATACGGTGATGCATTTAAGCAATGATAATCTTCCGTTTGGAGGCGTTGGAAACTCAGGGATAGGAAATTATCACGGAAAGTATGGTTTTGAAACCTTCTCTCACCCAAAAGCGGTTCTTGAAAAAGCGACCTGGGGTGAACCGAATATCAAATATCCGCCTTATTCTGATAAAAAATTAAGCTGGATTAAAAAGCTACTGTAAATTCAACATTCATTATTTTCTCACTGATTTTGCTGATCTCTTATAAATATCTGCATAGTTTGTGAGAGACTTTATTTTAAATAGAAAGTGCTACAGTTTCCAATAAAACAGATTTTCAAAATAAAAAAACTGCCTCATTGCTGAAGCAGTTTTTATTTTATCCTTTTTTAGGAGCCCATGTAGTAAAGAATTCTTTTACTTTTTCTTTACTGTAGCCCTTTCCTTCTTCCAATACATCGCTCTGCTGAACTTTGATCAATTTCCCATCTTTATCTAAAATAATAAAAACCGGATATCCGAATTTATCTCCCGGATTGCCATATTGAGCAAAAACTTTTTCATTCTTATTATCCGGAGAATAGTTCAGGTGGTAATACAGATAATTCTTATCTACAATTTCCTTCAGTTCAGGAGTGGTCTGCACATAATTGTTAAAACGAAGACACCAGATACACCAGTTTCCACCTGCCTGGATCATTATATTTTTGCCTTCCTTTTTAGCCTGGGCAACCAGTTTATTAATGTCAGCCTGAGCATCAGCTTTTGGGTCATAAGGTTTAGGAAGCTTAGCTTTTTCTTCAGCTGCCTTTTTCTGAGCCTCTAATTTAGCCTGTTCTGCAGGAACTATAAGAGCTGTTTTTTGTTTTCCTTTATCGGGCGAATTCTTTACATCTTGCGAAAAAGCAAAAGTACTTAATCCCAGGAAAGCGAATATTATCAATCTTTTCATAATATAAAAGTAAAAAAAATAATACATATCCTTCTGCAAAAATAGAACCATAATTTTATTATCACTAAATTTGCGTGTTTTATGAATTTTCTAATCAAAATATTATATCTGATCTCCAAGCTTCCGCTGAAAATATTATATATTTTTTCGGACGTTATCTTTTTCCTGAATTATTATATTGTGGGATACAGAAAAGAGGTGATCACCCAAAATCTTAAAAACTCTTTCCCTGATAAATCTGAGGAAGAAATTAAAGACATCCGCAAAAAATTCTACCTCAATTTTTCAGATTACCTGGTAGAAACCATCAAATCTTTCAGCATTTCTGAGACAGAAGCCCGAGTGAGAATGCAACATATCAATCAGGAGCTGTTTCATGATGCCAAAAATGAAGGTAAAAATATTATTCTGCTGGCGGGACATGTTTTCAACTGGGAGTGGATCAATGCATTGGCAAAGATTGTTCCCCAGGCTCATTGCCATCCTGTATACAGAAAGGTAAATAATGACTTTTGGGAAAACCAGATGAAATTGGTTCGAAACAAGTTCGGGAATGAGGCATTGGAAGCCAATGAAGTGATCCTGAATATTTTCAGATCTAAAAATAATGGAGATTCAGCGTATATGTTTGTAGCTGATCAAACGCCTCATCACGCTCATGTCACTTATGGATTAGAATTTTTGAATCAGCGGACTCCTGCTTTTATAGGCTATGACAGGCTTGCCACCAAAATGGATCTTGTTTTTATCTATTGTGAAATGAAAAAGGTAAAACGTGGTTATTATCAGGTTAATTATCACAGAATATATCCTGATGGTGAAAAGTTTACAGAAAATGAAGTCGTGAGAAAATTTCATAAATTATTGGAAAACACTCTACATAAATATCCTGACAACTACCTTTGGTCACACAGAAAATGGAAATATCAGGACTCCATTAAGAATTTTGATTCTGAAAAAAAATAGATTGACATGCAGAAAAAACTGGCAATTGCCATCTTAAACTGGAATGGCAGAAATTGGCTTGAAAAATTTCTTCCGGGTGTGGTACAATTTTCTCAGAATGCGGATATTTATGTGATAGACAATCTTTCTACGGATGATTCCATTGCATTTTTACAAAAGAATTTTCCCACCGTACATATTATTAAAAATGATAAAAACTATGGGTTTGCAGGCGGTTATAATGAAGGGCTAAAATACATCAAAAATGAGTATTACTGTCTTCTCAATTCTGATGTTGAAGTTACCGAGAACTGGACAGAACCTGTGTTGGAATTATTAGAAAACAACCCTGCTATATCTGCAGTACAACCCAAAATTTTATCGTATCATAACAGAAGTTATTTTGAATTTGCAGGGGCTGCCGGCGGATTGATAGACAATCTTGGATATCCTTATTGCAGAGGAAGAGTTTTTGATGATCTGGAAGAAGATAAAGGCCAGTATAATGATGAAACAGAGATCTTCTGGGCATCAGGATGCTGCTTTTTTATCCGTTCAAATGATTTCTGGGAACAGAATGGTTTTGATGCAAGGTTTTTTGCTCATCAGGAGGAGATTGACCTTTGCTGGAGGCTTATCAATTCCGAAAAAAAGATTTATTATACCGGAAAATCTAAAGTGTACCATGTAGGTGGAGGAACACTTAATAAGCAGAGTGCACAAAAGACTTATTTAAACATCAGAAATAACCTTTCTATGATGTTTAAAAACCTTCCTTTTCCTCAATTGATCCTGTTGATCTTTTTCAGATTATGTCTGGATAGTGTTGCCGGAATTTATTTTGGTTTGAAGCAAGGATTTCCACATCTGTGGGCAGTCGTAAGAGCTCATTTTGGATTTTACGCCCAGATTCCCGGAACGTGGAAACTTCGCCAGAAATACCAGAAGCATCAGTTTTATCAATCGAAATGGCTGATATTTAAACATTTTTTGGGAGGAAGGTAGCAGATGATAGGAATAGGTTGCAGGAATTAGGGAAAATTACAACTTTCTTACTTATCATGAACTAAGGATTCATTAGAGTAAAAATTCATAACTTCAATTAACATTAAACTTTAAACCCAAAACTTTGAACATTAAACTCTAAACCAGAGAACTAACAACAACTTATATTTTAAAAACAATGGATTTCTGTGCAATAGATTTTGAAACGGCCACTCACGAGAAAAGTTCAGCTTGTGAGATGGGAATTTGTGTGGTACAGGATTCTAAAATTGTAGAGACTAAAACCTGGCTGATAAAACCGCCCAGTTTTCCTTATTTCAGTAAATTCAATATTGCTGTACATGGTATTCATCCTGAAGATGTAAAAGATGCTCCTACCTTTGATGAAGTATGGTATGAGGCTCAGGATATGATGTATGGAAGTCTTATGATTGCTCATAATGCAGGGTTTGACGCTTCTGTTTTAAGAGGATGTCTGGAGCATTACGGAATGTTTACCCCAAAATTGAACTATTTGTGCAGCATACAGCTTGCTAAGAAGTCATGGAATTATCTTCCGAAATACGGTCTGAAGCCATTAGCTGAATACCATAAAATTGATTTCACCCACCACAGAGCAGGAGCAGATGCTGAAGTATGTGCCAAAATTTCTTTACTTGCATTTGAGAGACTCTTCCTCACCAGTAATGATGAAGTAAACGAGTATATGAAAGCAAAAATTAAAAGGCTTTAGTAATTTTATAAACAAATAAACCCGGGTTTTTATTGATCTGTAAAACCTGTACTTTTTACAGGGCATCAGTTGTTAATTACTCAACACTTCAGACAACAAATTGAATTTTGGAATATCAATCTCAAAAGTTTCCTGTGTCTCCATGTTTTTAACCAGGTATTTTCCGCTCATATTTCCTACTCCGGAACGAAGCATTACATTGGAGAAATAAGCAAAATTTTCACCGTTTCCTATCTCAGGGGTCAATCCGATCACCCCGTCGCCTATAATTTCTGTGTATCCGAATCCGACATCGAAAATTAACCATTTTCTTTTCAATACTTTGATAGGAAAGCTTCCGTCATTTTCTATCGTGATATTGTATTTAAAAACGTAACGGTTTTCGGAAGGATAACTGTTTTTACTATCATATTCAGGTATAACTGAAACTTTGATATTGGAAGTCATTTTTGAAAACATCATTGTAGCATTTTCTTAATAAATACAAAAATCTCGCCTTTTTTGAGGCGAGATTATATATTATGTTATAATTTTATTAAAAACTATAATCCAAGGCCTTTTCTTTCGTCACCTCCCATTAGAATTTCAACAGGGTTGTCGATACCTTCTTTTACCGCTACAAGGAATCCTACAGATTCTTTACCATCGATAATTCTGTGGTCATAAGACATTGCAACATACATCATTGGTCTGATTACTACCTGTCCGTCAACCGCTACTGGTCTCTGGATAATGTTGTGCATTCCTAAGATTGCAGATTGTGGAGGGTTGATAATTGGTGTAGACATCATAGATCCGAAAGTACCACCATTTGTAATCGTGAAAGTACCACCAGTCATTTCGTCAACAGTAATTTTACCGTCTCTTACTTTTACAGCAAGATCTTTAATGTTGGCTTCAACACCTGCAAAAGACATATTTTCAGCATTTCTCAATACCGGAACCATTAATCCTTTAGGACCTGAAACGGCAATTGAAATATCGCAGAAATCATAGTTTACTTTGAAGTCTCCGTCGATAGATGCGTTTACATCCGGATACATTTGTAATGCTCTTGTTACTGCTTTTGTAAAGAAAGACATGAAACCAAGTCCTACTCCGTGTTTTTGAGCAAATTCTTCTTTATATTGCTTTCTTAATCTGAAGATTTCAGACATATCTACTTCGTTAAAAGTCGTCAACATTGCTGTTTCGTTCTTCACAGAAACCAATCTCTGAGCGATTTTTCTTCTTAAAACTGAAAGTTTAGTTGTAGTGGTAGTTCTGGCACCTGTAGCAGTCATAGGGCTTCCTCCTAATGCAGGAACTGCCGCTAATTCAGCATCAGTTTTAGTGATTCTTCCATCTCTTCCTGTTCCTGAAACCTGAGCAGCATCCATTCCTTTTTCGTCAAGGATTTTCTTAGCAGCCGGAGATGGAGCTCCTGTTGCATAAGTTTGTGGAGCAGCTACCGGAGCAGCTGGTTTTGGAGCTTCTTGTTTAGCAGGCTCAGCAGCTTTCGGAGCTTCTTCCTGTTTTGGAGCTTCAGCAGCAGGTGCAGCACCTTCTGGTCTTGCAGCATCCATATCAATTAAACAAACTACCTGACCTACTTGTACTACATCACCTTCTTCTGCCTTTAAAGTGATCACACCACTTTGTTCTGCAGGCAATTCAAGAGTTGCTTTATCTGAATCCACTTCGGCGATAGGTTGATCTTTTTCTACATAATCACCATCTTTTACAAGCCAAGTTGCAATTTCAACTTCTGTAATTGATTCGCCCGGTGAAGGAACTTTCATTTCTAAAACTGACATATCGAGTATTTTTTATTTTTTAATTGATTATTATTTAAATTAAGCTGTAACGGGTCTTTTTGCAGGAGCATCATCTCTGTCGAAAACTCTGTTGATCACTGCATTTTGGTTTTTCTCAAACATCTTGTGGCTACCTGGAGCCGGAGCACCGCTTGGTACCGGAGCAACTACCTGGATTCCTGTATCTCTGAAGTTTCTCAGGATATAAGACCAAGCCCCCATGTTTTCAGGTTCTTCCTGAGCCCACACTAGTTGTTTTCTGTTTTCATACTTATTGAAGATTGCTTCGATAGCATCTGCCTGAAGCGGATATAACTGCTCGAATCTTACTAAAGCAATGTTTTCACAGTTCAGTTCTTCTTTCTTCGCTAATAATTCGAAGTACAGTTTACCTGAACAAAGAACTACTTTTTCTACTTTTTTAGGATCTGCAGTAGGATCGTCCAAGATTGGCTGGAATGTACCGTTTGCAAAATCTTCAATTGGAGAAACTACTTTAGGATGTCTCAATAAAGATTTAGGGCTC
>CBFQYI010000231.1:0-7293 GCA_965720825.1 uncultured Chryseobacterium sp.
ATGGTTTGCTTCATATCTTTTGTAGGATCAGTCAGATAATCTTTCCAGGCTTTTTTAAACTGCTTTTTGCTGATCTCTATTTCTTTACCTCCCAAACCTATTGTAGTGAGACCAGGTATCTGAAGATCTTCCTGCGATGCAGCTTCTGTTTTCTTGTTACCAATCAGGGTCATTATATGTGAGCCTGTGGTATCCTCAATTTTAACAATAAGTCCCGGCAATCCATAGAATTTATAAGGACCATCCTGAAAAGGAATATCTGTAGAAAACCATGCTACCCAACTTCTCCCTCCATAATTGGTAGTTGCTTTTTGGGTATTATACTCTCCGATTTTCTGCTTTTCAGGAAGTATTTTCCATTCAGGTTTTTGATCTTCCGGCATTTTATAGCTGGTATTCCCAATGTTTTCTGAGAATGAAACACTGTAATCCGGATACTTTTTTGTAACCGTTGAAAAAATTGTTCCCGGTTTTATATTTTTTTTGATATTAATACTGCCTCCGAATCCTCCTTTCATCTGCTTTGCAATATCTGCTTTTGTTGCAGAATCTGAAGCAAATTTTTCTCTGCTGTAATATTTAGACCCATTTTTATCAATGTCCAGAAACATTACATCACTTTTCACATCTGCTTTATTGGTAGAATCAGCGATGTATTTATAGTCATAGAAAAATCTGTTGACCTGTGCGTTGGCAAACACCCCTAAAAATACCAGTAAAATCAAATATTTTTTTCCCATAGTTTATGATAAATTGTATTAAAAAAGGCTTTGCCAATCTGAAACTGACAAAGCCTGATGGAACTTTATTTCTTTGTCTCAATTCTTATCTCTCCTTCTGTCCCTTTTACAAGACTTCCTTTAATAACTCTCATACTGGCAATATTGTCAGGTTTTAAAGTATTAATATCTTCTTTGGAACTCTCTCTTCCGTCTATATAGTATTTGTATCTGAAATCATCTCCGGCACTTATATTGAATTTTTTAACTCCATTCATTGAAATATTGCCATTTCCGTCTTTTTTAATAAAATCAGCACGCATTACCATGACGTTAGGAGAAGAACTCACCATCGTAAAATTACCTCCTCTGAAATTTTGTGCTGTTTTTTCTGCTTCCACGCGGGCTTTTTCAGCTTCTTTTCTGATTCTGTCTGCATCAATTCTGATTCTTTCACTCTGCACTCTGATTCTATCTCCCTCAGCACGTGCTCTGTCACCTTCTACCCGTGCTTTTTCTCCTTCTATTCTGGCCTTAGTTGCTTCTTTCATTGCTTTTTTAGCTTCGGCCATTGCTTTGCGTATCTCTTCTTTTTCCTGAGCGCTCAGATCATTATAATTAACAACTCTGTTTGTTTTAAAATAGGTTATTTTAGGTTCTTTTGGCGCTTTAGGTGGTGCTGGAGGAATTGGCAGTTCCCCTATTTTTGCAGCTGCTTTTTCCGCTTTTTTTGCTGCTCTTTCTATTTTCCGAAGCTCTTTTTTACTGAGAGGTTCCATATTCTCGAGCTCCTTCATCTGATTCTTCCATTCAGCAGAATTGAAATACTTATCCACTTCAACTTTTGAAGCAATTTCTCCTATCTCTGAAGCCATATTGCTTATTTCTTCTATTTTATCGCTGAAAAGATCACTTTCGGGATCCAAACCTTCCAGTTCTTTCTCTTTTTCTTTGATTTTCTTTTCAAGCCCTGCAATTTTTGTGTGGTCTTCAGGCGATACGGTTTTTAGTTCTGCAATTTTTTCCTGACCCGATTTTTCAGGTCTTATCGTATCTTTCTTGATTTCTGAAACTACTTTTTTAATGGAAAGGTTTGTTTCTTCAATTTCTCTGTTTTTAGCATTTACCAGATAAGCAAAAGCTATAGAGAATACTACCGGCAAGGCAAAAATTCTTCGCGCATATCCGAACTTGGTTTTTGGTTTTTGTAACATCTTAAGTCTTTTTTTAAGGTTTGAACTTAGAAACGGACTGGTAACAGGCAACTGTGTTCCGGAAAAGTGGCTTGTTAAAAGCATCTGCGCAAATGCTTTGGTGTCCGATTGTTTTACGGCTTTTTTATCAGCCAGATATTCATGGATTAAATTAATTTCTCTTTTTATGAGATGAAAGAACGGATTGAACCAGAAAACAGAGGTAATAATCTCGATAAAGATCTTATCAAAAGAGTGTTTCTGCTCAATATGTACCATTTCATGCTTTAAAATCTGTTTTCCGATATCAGAATTCAATGTGATTGTATTCTTCCAGAACAGGTTTTTAAAATACGAAAATGGAGCTTCGGTAAGGTCTGTACGGTAAAAATTGATCCCGTCAAAACTTTCTTTCTGAAATTGGTTTTTAAACTGCTGGATTTTGAAAATCCCATACAACAGCTTCCCTAAAAAATAGAGAGAAACCAGTCCCAGAGCTGAAAAAATAATGTTAAAATAAAGGTTACCATTGTCTATGTTTTTCTCTGTGTTAAAATTCTGAATCTTGTCAAGAAGCATATACATATCATTATTTACCTCTATCGTGAAATCGTCTATTCTGATGAGTGGCAACAAAAGTGATATCACAATGGCACCCAGCAGATAAAATCTGTTATAATGATGGAATGTCTTGTCTTTTAATGACAACTGATAATACAAAAATGTTACACCTGAACATAAAATAGTTTTCCCAAAGTATAAAAGTATGGCTTCCATAGGTCTTAGTCTTTCTTTTTGAGTTCATCTAATAACATCTCAAGATCTTCTACTGTCATTTCATTTTTTTCAACTAAAAATGAAACGGCACTTTTGTAAGAACCTTTAAAATAGTTTTTCACAAGGCTCTTCATGGTTTTCCCGGAGTATTGTTCTTTTGAAACCAGCGGAAAGTACTCATGCTGTCTTCCGTAGACATGATAGTCTACAAATTCTTTATCCTTCAATACTTTTAAAATGGTAGAAACAGTATTTGTGTGTGGTTTTGGCTCCGGAAAAAGATCAAGCACATCCTTCAGGAAGCCTTTTTCTAATTTCCATAAATACTGCATTACCTGTTCTTCTGCTTTTGTCAGAGTCTGAATTTTCATATTCCGTTCATTTATCAATTAAAGTGATATACAATCATCTCATTCTATATCACTAATAAATTAGTTATACAAATGTAGAAATAAAAATGAATCAAACAACTATTTTTTTAGTGATAAAACATTTTAAATACTAACCATTTGAAAACCAACATGATAAAAATAGTTAAAATTTATTAAATTTTTAATGGATAGAATTATTTGCCGATTATTTTACAGAAAATCATTCAATAATATTACTTTTTTACACTAAACAGTTCCGGTTACTCAAAGATTTTCAACTTTTTTAATAGCAATCCTTGTCAAGGTTTTAAACCTTGACAAGGATCAATGCATAAAAAATGAAAAGACTAAAAAAATTCATAATCACAAATGTCACATTCAAAGTAAAATTTGTCCGATTAATCAAAACATAGTATTGTAGACAGATTTATTAGCCGTAAATTTGGTTTTCTTGACGAGGATATAACATATACATTAATATTAAAATCTTTTCAAATGAAAAAAATACTTTTTATCGGAATGGTGCTTATAGGGATTATAAGCCTTTCATCATTTATTAAATCAGATGATTCAAGAACCCCCAAACCTGCAAAATCAATTTATGATTTTAAGATTGAATCCATCGACGGCGGAAAAATTGACTTTTCTGAATACAAAGGAAAATACATTCTTATTGTAAACACAGCATCCAAGTGTGGATACACTCCTCAATACAAAGGATTGGAACAGCTTTACAAGGATTATGGTGATAAACTGGTTGTGGTAGGCTTCCCTTCTGATAATTTTGCAGACCAGGAGTTTCATGACAATGTCGAAATCAAGTCCTTCTGTGAAAAGAATTATGGAGTAACTTTTCCGCTTACCACTTCAGTGGATGTAAAAGGTTCAAAAATCACTCCTGTATTCGATTATCTTACTCATAAATCTCAAAACGGAGTAATGGACGCTACTATAAGCTGGAACTTTAATAAGTTTCTGATCAGCCCGGAATGAAAATTACTGGAACATTTTGACTCTAAAGTGGTTCCTGAAAGTGATAAAATCACTCATTATTTCAAATAAACAATCTTTACAAAACACTACTATCATTATGAGTAGTGTTTTTTTTGTGCATACACAAAATATCTTTTTTACATTGAATGACCATTCAAATACATAAATTGAGTTGTATTAACAATTTAAATTACAAAAATCATGTCAATAAAGACCCTGAAGACGTCATTTTTACAACAATGATTCATATACATTATAGAATTGTTAAATTTTATTAAATAAATATTAAAATGTATTTGTTTTAACCGGGAAATTATATTTATTTTAGTGCTTTAAAAATTTCTCATGAAAAGATATAATTTATTGATTGTACTATTACTGCTTATTTTCAATGTTACTACAGCACAAAAGAAGGGGTCTCCTGCTGCCGATCTTAGTATATTAAAAGATACAAAATCAAAAATCGAAGCCACCGTTCCATTGGTTATTCAGCATCTTCAAACGATCTCTACAAAAGAAGGAGATAATAATATTGTGAATAACGGAAAGATTGCTTTGGGTAGAGAATATGGTATTTTAGAATCTGAATGGTTTTTATACAGAAACAATATGAAAAACTGTATCCTGAACAACTCTTCTAAAAAAGCTAAGAAATGTATGGAATACCACAACAATATGTTGAGAGGTACGATGATCAATTACAACAATTATATTACCAACCTTACAAGAAAGAACGGATATCTGGGTGTTGAAGGAGATACAAAATTTGAGTTCAAACCTTCTGATATTGCTACAAAGCTAAGTGAAGCGTATTTCAATGCAAACGATGCTGCAGGAAGAATGAAAGCGGATCAGAAAAGAGACTTTTTAGGACAGACAATGTCTGATGACAACAAGCTTACTCCTTATGCTCAACTGGCACAATAATATCTAAATCATATTTAAAAATAAAAAAGAGAACCGCAATTGTGGTTCTCTTTTTTTATTCAAAAGCAAAAAATCTCCGCCGGAAAAAGCAGTTTTGTGGTACTAATCATAAAACCCTTGGGGAAAAAGTAGAAAATTAGGCAGAGATTTTTTTGCATACACTCTACAGATCAACTGTCCTACCCATGATCTGTAAGAGCTTTACAAAAATAGGACTATAGCCTTCTGCTGGCTGAAAATACCTGTAGAATTAAATGTTCAAAACTGTAGAACTAATACTACTTCTCATTATAGAAGTAAAGCACCTCAAAAAAAGGTGCTCTACAGTTACGTTTGACCCGCTTTATTCTATTTCCACCAGTGGTAGTAATTATGCAATCCGTCATACTCAAACCCGCAGCGTGGATACAATACGTTTCCTATATCATTCGTTTTTTCGGTTTCAAGCATCAGCCCACACGCTCCTGTCTCTTCACACCATTGCTTACTGCGGTCAATTAATGCCACAGAAAGCCCCTTTCCTCTATAATCAGGGTGAACAAAAAGATCACTTAACAGCCATTGTTTTTGTAATCTCGTATAATGAAACAATTTGTAAAGCTGTACGAATCCTACGGCTTTTCCGTCTGCTAATGCAAGGAAAATATCAGATTCACTGTTTAAAAACCGTTCTTTGAGAAAAGCCTTCCCTTTTTCAAGATCCGATTCCTGTCTGTAAAAAATACGGTAAAGATTGAACAATTCAGCCGTTTCATCAAGATCCTCAAGACTTGCTTTTTTAATCATGTAATTCATCGTTATATCTATTTTTATTAACAGGGCAAAAATAACCTTAAACAGGACCAGTGATATCATCCAGAATCATATTAAAACCATAGTCCAGACAGACTTACTCTGATCTTTATTAAATCACACAATGAATACCGCACGTTTCGGATTGTATTGTTCTGAACAACGATGGATTTTTGCAGAATAAAATCAAACCAATGAAAAATATTGTTCATACAATCAAAAATACAGACTGGCAACACCTCACAGAAATGATGCATCAAAACGGATATGCTATCATTCCTGATCTGTTGTCTGAACAAGAATGTGAACTATTGAAATCAGATTACCATCATTCTTCCCTTTATCGTAAAACAGTTGTTATGGCCAGACATCGTTTTGGTTTGGGGGAATATAAATATTTTACCTATCCATTACCTGAAATCATTCAAACCATACGAACAACGATGTATCCCTATCTGGCTTCTATTGCCAATGCATGGTTTAAAGCTTTACATATTGGCACTCAATTTCCTTTAGATCATCAGGAGTTCCTGGACCTGTGTCATCTTAACGACCAGCAAAAGGCTACGGTTTTAATTTTGAAATATGGAAAAGGTGGATTTAACACCTTACATCAGGATCTATATGGAGATGTATACTTTCCTATTCAAATTGTATTAATGCTCAGTGAACCTGACGAAGATTTTACAGGTGGTGAGTTTGTACTCACCCAACAGATTCCGAGAGCACGGTCAAAAGCCATTGTTTTAAAACCTAAAAAAGGAGATGTTCTTATTTTTACCACTCAATTTAAACCAGAGAAAGGAACGAAAGGATATTACAGAGTGAATATGAAACATGGAGTAAGTGAAGTGAGAGAAGGAAACCGTTATGCATTAGGAATTATCTTCCATGATGCAACCACCTAATTATTAAATAAGTGAATTATGATTCAGCATTCCCAGATCACAACCGAAAGTCTTAGAAGTAAAATCCACCACAGAGAAATTCGTTTTGGAGGAAATAAAAAACTGAAAATCTATGGATTGCTCAGCTGCCAGTCAGGAAAAAGAATGAAAATGAACAACAGAGTTTTCTTCACAGATGAGAAAGAAGCTTTAGAAAATCGCTATCGTCCATGTGGACATTGTATGAGAGAGGCATATAAGCTGTGGAAAAACCAATAATAATTACCATATAATCTTTTCCCTATTTATTTTACCTTCGGTAAAATCTTTGGGTCTTACTCAAAATGTAAATTCAGTTATAAAAAGTTTATCTCTTCGCATTATTCCCACCTGAGATTGCTTCACTTTGTTCGCAATGACTGGATAATAAATAAAAAAGAGAAGCAATATGTATTGCTTCTCTTTCGTTTAGTAGCGGGAACCGGACTCGAACCGATGACCTTCGGGTTATGAGCCCGACGAGCTACCTACTGCTCCATCCCGCGGTGTATTTTTAGAGTGTTTACCGAAAACACTTGCTTAGTAGCGGGAACCGGACTCGAACCGATGACCTTCGGGTTATGAGCCCGACGAG